>CAIXRL010000504.1 GCA_903921835.1 Candidatus Eiseniibacteriota bacterium
ACCCGCCAGCCGCGATGATGGCCAACGGATTGGGGGGGCGCGCCGGAGCCCGTTTCGGGGATGGGGTGCCGAGCCTGACGTATCGGCTCAAGCCCCGGCCGTTCGGCCAGGTTGCTCGCGGGCGTCAGCCGCAAGAAGATCGGCCGGCCGCGCCGGAACCGTGTTGTGGACACGATGAGGACAGCGGCCGGTCGAGCTTCGGGGTACCCACCGAAGGTGGGTCCGGATGACGCGCAGACCGCGCTCGCAGGCGGCGGGCTCATGAATACTCCGGGCTAGAGCCGGTACGTCAGGCTCGGCCCCTCCGGCCCGAAACGGACTGCGGCGCGCCCCCCAATCCGTTGGGGATCACCGCGGGCGGCGAGTTCCGAAATGGCTTCGCCCGGCGTGGCGCTGTGGGCACGCGGCGCGACGCGTGATAGGCTCCACTGTCATGCGCCTGACGGTCCTGTTTCCCATGCCGGAACGAACGACGATTACTCGCCGGGCTCCCTGCGTGAAATCGCTCGCGTCCGGGCGTGCCGGAGTGAGCACGTGAGCCGGGCCCGCGCTGTGCAGCTCGCCTGGCTGGCGCTCCTCGTCACGCTGCTCGTGCCGGTGTGGTGGGGCGCCGACTTTTCCGCTTCGTGGGACGTTGATGCCATCGCGCCGGGGTCGGTGCTCAAGGCCATGGTGGCCCGGTTCGGCTTCGCCTGGCACTCGTCGTACGGCCCGGTCCCGTATTACCTGACCGCGGCCGCGTACGTCCCGCTGCTGACCGCGATGAAGCTCGCCGGCGAGCTCGGCCGCCCCTCGCCCGTATACCCGTGGGGATTCGCGCACCCGGGAGCGAGCATGCTTGCGCTGGTGTTGACGGCGCGGTTCGTCACGCTGCTGCTGGCGCTCGGCGTGGCATGGCTCGCGTCGAGAGATGCCCGGCGCTGCGGGGACGGCGATCGCGTCGCCTGGGTCCCCGTGCTGCTGCTCGGCTCGGCGGTGTTCGCGTACTACGCGCGCACGTCCAACGTGGACCTGCACACGCTCTTCTGGCTGTGGCTGGCCTTCCACCTCGTCGAGGATCCCGAGGCCCGCACGCGGCGGCTGGCGTTCGGCGCGGCGGCGGCCACCATCGCGGTCTGCTGCAAGGAGCAGGTTGCGCCCCTTAGCGTGGTGGCGATCGCGTGGGCCATGCTGCGCGCCTGGGCGTCGCGCGGGCGCAGCGTCGCCGGCGTGCGCAGTGCGCTCGGGGTGGCACTCGTCTCAGTCGTCGCGTACGCGCTCGTGTGGCGGCTGCCGTTCGGGTTTCCGGGATGGCTTGGGCATCACCGCTTCATCTTCACGGATGCGCGGTATGCGCGCACCTATCCGCTGACGCCGACGGGGCTGGTGGCGCTCGTTGCCCGCATCGCGCAGTTGCTGCCGCTCGCACTGGGGACCGCCACGTTGGCGCTGACTGCCCTGGCGATCCTCCTGCGCGTCTCGTGGCGGGGGCTGGGCGCACGGGCCATCGGCTGCGCGCTCTACCTGGGCGTGTTCATCGTCCCGATCGGCTATGTGTATCCTCGGTTCCTGCTGCCGCTCCTGCTGCCGGCGCTGCCGCTGTCGCTGCGGGCGATCGGCGCGGTCGCGGTGCGGTTACGTGGCCGACCTGCACCGGCCCGGGCGCTCGCCGTGGTCGTGGTCGGCCTGACACTCTTCGGCGGGCCGGCGCTGAGCGTCGCGATGCTCACCGATCCGCGGCTTGCGGCGGAGCGCTGGGTGCGCGCTCATCTCACTCCGGGGGAGCAGCTCGAGCTCACGGGCAGTCCGCACTTCCAATCGCGCGCGCCGGCCGGGGCCCGGGTGATCTGGACCCGCGCGGAGTCCCTGCGCGTCTCGCCGCGCGGACCACGCGGTGATCTCGTGCTGGCCTCCTCGCTCACGGTGCACGATTTCCTGCGCGACTCGACGGTCCGCCGCAGCTACTGGGATTCGCTCGTCGCGGGCCCGCCGAACGGGCGCTACCGGAAGGTCGTCACGTTCCACGGTCCGCCGGCATTGCGCTGCGTGAACGGATTGCCCGTGGCGCCGACGATCAGCGTCTTCGAGCGCGTGCACTGACCCGGACGGTTCATGAACCGCGGGCCGGGAGCGCGGGATGCGTGTGGGCAGAACGAAGCTCGGCCGGCCGCTCCGGAACCATGTTGTCCACACGATGAGGACAGCCGCCGGGAGAAACGCGCGGGGGAGACCCGGCCCTCAGCGTGCGGGCGTGATCACAATGTCCCGGAACTCGACCAGGCCGACGTGCCCCTGGAGCATGATCGGGCCGGGTTCGCCCTCGTTGGAATCCAGGGCATCGCCGGTGATGCCGGCGAGACGCGTGTGATCGTGAATGAGCTTGCCGTTGAGCCTGGCGGTCAGTCGCGAGCCTACCAGCTCGACCTCGAGCGTGTTCCACTTGCCGGTGGGGAGCTGTGCATCGGCGAGCGGCGCTTCGTAGCCGTAGATAGCCCCCGGGTGGCCAGCGGGACCCGCCATGTCCTCCCGGTTGGAGATCTGGATCTCATATCGGCCGCGCAGGTGAACTCCGCTATCCTGATACTCTTGCAGGCGATACTTGAGGTGCAGTTTAAAGTTCATGTAGTGCTCGGTCGTCACGAGGTCGTCGTTTCCTCGCACGCTTGCGAGCTCGCCGTGGCGCACGGCCCAGCTCGAGTCCCGGCCCCAGCGACCGATCCAGCCGGCCAGCGAGTGCCCGTCGAAGAGCTTCACGGGTTTACCCCACGTCACTGGGCCATCGGGCAGGTCGGGCGCACGCACGGCGCTCAGATGAAGCGTGTCGGCGCCCTGAGGCGGCGCCGAACCTGCGAACGAGTCCCCGCTGAAGGCGCCGGTCACCTGGCCACCGAGCGCACTCGAGAAGAACGCCAATCCGCCGTCCGGCGTGAGAATCGGGTGGACCGCCTGGGGTGGGCCCGCGGACAGCTGTAAGCGCATGGCCGGCTCGGTCTCGTCGCCGCTGATCTCGAACCAGGCCGGCGAGTGACGTGCACCGACGGTGATCGTGGCGTCCCAGCGGCCCGCGCAAGCGGGGCCCGTGGCGCGTGCCGCGACAGGTGTCATGAGCGCGGCGGCAGTCGTCAACAGCAGGATTCCGCATCGATGGCAGCGGTTGGCGAACGGGATGCGGCGTATCATGGAGCGGACTCCCTGGACGGGATCTCGGGAAGGAATGCCAGCGTGGACCGTGCGGGCAGGATAGCACTGGCCAAGAGGAGTGCCGGAAGGGGCCGAAATGGCGGCGGGACGCGGCTGAAGAGGCTGGAAGATGCCAAAGAGCAATGTCGCATAATAGATATTATGTCAACCTGTGAGATTCACCACTGATTGGACATAACGTCGTGAGCGATTTGGCGTGCCGGGTGACACCTTCCCTGCTCCGCAGTGGTTCGCTGCGCTGGCTCGCGCCACTGGTTCGCCTAGCCCGCATTATTCATGAGCCCGCGGCCTGCGAGCGCGATCTGCGCGTCATCCGCTGCGAA
>CAIXRL010000505.1 GCA_903921835.1 Candidatus Eiseniibacteriota bacterium
GGGCCCGATTTCACGAATGGTCGGCGCTGACCCCTGTTCCTTGCGATGGCGTTGGATGAAAGCGTTGATCTCTCTCGCGCGCTCGTTGAGCATCGGAAACTCCATCCGAAGGGGTTGGTCCGTGACGCGGACCCGGCACGAACGGCAAGCTACTGCACACGCGTGCACTTCGTCAAGGGACTTTCGCCGCCTCCAGGGTGCATGCGCGTGGCGTGGCCGTCGGGCGGGAGTCGGAGGCGTCGATTCCCCGACGGCGGACGTCGGCTCCATCGCAGGCCGGACGCGCGTTACACGTTGCGAATCAACCGCGTGAGGCGGCGCGGGCTGTTGGCAACGCGCTTGCTTAAGTGATTCGTCGAGGCCGCAAGGCCTCGGTCACGCCGGCCGCGGTGACGATCGGCGACTTCGCAGAGGGGGTCGCTATCGGGGGCCGATCGCCTGAAGCGGGTTGCCGATCCCACCCGCCGGCGCGACCAAGTAATCGGGGCCCGGGCGCTGAGCGCGCTCCGGGCCTCACTATCCCCCCGGCGGTTCCAACCGGACGCCGGTCGCAGCATCCGGGATGGCGGGGCGCGATTTCCACGGTCGCGTCCGTGAGGTGAGGTGGTTTGGAGGTGTGCGTCGATTCCGGAACGCATCCGGCGCGTTGCGCAGGCGCCGGATCGCAGCAACGACGAGGACCCGGCGCCGGGGGGCGCCGGGTCCTCGTCCGATCATCTCCGACAGCCAGGCCGGGACGGCAGGGTCCGCCACCCGGGCTCGCGGCTACTTCCAGCGCAGCGTGACGCCGGCGTTGAAGTTCACCGGCAACCCGGGCTCGAAGACCTGCGGCTGGCCCGATGAATACAGCGGGTTGATGAATGCGGACGCCGGGTACTTCTTGTCGAGCAGGTTGTTGCCGGCGACGAAGACGCGCAGGGACCCCTGCGGGATCGCGTGGTCGTAGGCGACTGTTGCGTCGAGCACGCCGTGCGAAATGACGTTGATGCTGTTCTTGTCGTCGGCAAAGTACTTGCCGTTGCCGTTCAGCGCGATTGCCGTCGTGACGCCGCCCGGGCACCTGTAGCTGGCCCGGCCACCGAACGACAGCGCAGGCAATCCGGCGATGTCGTTGCCGTCAAAGACCTCGTTGGCCGAAGCGCCGTTGGCGATCGTGCGCGAGTAGTTCACGTACTCGTTCTGCGACGCCGTGACCGTGCCGCCCAGCGACAGCCCCGCCAGCGGCTGCCAGTCGAGGCCCAACTCCGCCCCGCGACGGCGAGACTGGCCGGCGGTGAAGAAGTACTTGCCGTCGCTGTACGGGATGATGTCGTTCTTCACGTCGATCCAGTAGAGCGCCGCATCGTACGTCCAGCCGCCCTGGCAGTGCCCGCGCATCCCCGCCTCGTACGTGGTGGAGATCATGGGCTCGAGGAAGGGGTTGAACGAGGTGTTTGCCGTCACCGTCGTGGGCGGATCGATTTCGTTGAACGCCGGTGATTCCACTCCGCCGCCGAGCGCGGCATAGATCGTATGGCTGGCGAGGGCGTAGGACACCGTGCCCTTGGGCGTGATGCGCGTGAAGCGCTTGGTCGACGTGAACGTCGAGTCGAAGTTGTCCTGCGCCAGGTACCACAGGTTGTCGTAGCGGACTGCCGCCTGCATCGTCCAGGGGCCGCTCGAGAACGACTGCTGCGCGAAGACGCCCGCACTGTTGGCTCCTTCGCGCTTGTTGTCGGTGATGGTGTTGGTCTTCGAGCCGCCCGCGCCCAGCGTCGTGAACTGGATGGCCCCGTCCTGGAAGGCTTCGTCCCCGCCCACCGTGGTGCGCGCGGTCGCACCCGAGGCAAGTTTGAACTCCTGGCTCCAGACCGAGCTGCCGCCCACGTTGTAACGATTGAACTCCTTGTACTTCCCGCGCTCCGAACGCTGAAGCATCTTCGGCTCCACCCACAGCGCCGAGGAAAGCGCCTGGCCGCCGGTGCCCGTGCGGTCCAGCGTGGCCGCGAGCCGGCCGACCCGGTTGCGCCGGCGCTCGTTGTTCGTCACGAACTTGCTGTTCGCCTGCGACGGATCGGCGTCGTACTGCTCCGGGGTCAGTCCGCCGGGGTACAGGTTGAGGTTGCTCGTGGCGTCCACGAGCAGGCCGAGCGTGGTCCCCTCGTCGAGTGGAACGGCCAGGCGCAGGCCGGCGGACGTGGCGAGGCTGCGGCTGTGCGCGCGCCAGCCCTCGAAGGTCGAGTTGAACAGCGTGAAGGTGCCGCGCGCCCGGCCCATGGCGAAGCCCGCGACGCCCTGCTCGCGGTGGTATCCGAAGGACCCCGCGTGCTCCGTGTACGCCGCGAACGGCTGGTCGAACGAGAGGTTGGTGCGCAGGTTCACCACGCCGCCGGAAGCGTTGCCGTAAAGCACCGAGGCATTGCTGCGCACGACCTCGATGTGGTCGGTCGTGCCCAGGTCGATGAGGTCGAGCGACGTGCGGCCGTCCGGCTCGGTCACCGGGATGCCGTCGGTCATCACGCGGATGCCGCGGATGTTGCCGACATTGGACCGTTCACCGCTGCCCCGGGCGCCGTAGCCTCGAATGGTGATGCGCACGTCCTGCCCGCCGGCGCGGCTCTGCGCCAGCACGCCGGGAACCTGGCCGAGCGCGTCCGCGAGGTTGATCTCGCGGGAGTTCGCGAACGCTTCCCTGTGCAGCACGCTCACGGCCGCCGGCGCGCGCAGGGCGAATTCCGGGACGCGGGAGCCGGTGACGATCACTTCCTTCATCTGGACAACAGCCGTGTCCGGGGCGGCAGCGAGTGCCGCGGTCGCTGCGGTGAAGAGGGCAGACAGCGTGGCCGCAGCGAGTGCGGCCCGGGTAATCAGGCGCATGGCCGATCCTTTCGTACGTGAACGTCGTGGGCTTCGGGAATGGAGAAGCGACGCGTGACGTGACGACGGATCAGATGCGCAGCGGCGTGCGTGCGGGCGTGTTGGAGCGGACGTGGAAAGTGCTGGCCGGGCGTGCGTCGCAGGCGGCGGCCGTGTGGGCGAGGACTCTCTCGTCCGGGGCCGCGATGGGCGGCGCCGAGGGCTCGGCGACGCACGCAAGCGTGGCGCCCGGCGAAAGCGATGGCGCGTCCGGCGTGGCGCACAGGCCCGTGGCCGCGGCGCCTGCGA
>CAIXRL010000506.1 GCA_903921835.1 Candidatus Eiseniibacteriota bacterium
AGGCACGCCCTACTCCGTGGCGATCGGGGACCTGAGCGGAGACGGCAAGCTCGACCTCGCGGTGGCGAACTACTCCACCAGCACCGTTTCGGTGCTGATCGGCAGCGGCGACGGGACCTTCGGCGCGAAGACGGACTTCGCCACGGGCGGCTTTCCCGTTTCGGTGGCGATCGGGGACCTGAGCGGGGACGGCCAGCCCGACCTCGCAGTGGCGAACTGGGGCGACAACACGGTGTCGGTGCTGATCGGCAACGGCAACGGGACCTTCCAGGCGAAGACGGACTTCCCGACGGGCCGCTATCCCCACTCCGTGGCGATCGGGGACTTGAACGGCGACGGCCAGTTCGACCTCGCGGTGGCGAACTGGATCTCCGGCACGGTGTCGGTGCTGCTCGGCCGCGGCGCCGGGGACTGTGGGTTGAGGACGGATTTCGCGGCCGCAAGCGGGGCGGCGACCGTGAGAATCGGCGACCTGGACGGCGACGGAAAACTCGACCTCGCGGTGGCGGACGCCGGCGCCTATCCGTTGTACGGGAACCTGGTGTCGGTGCTGCTCGGCATTGGTGACGGGACGTTCGGGCTGAAGACGGACTACGAGGCCGGGAGTTCTCCGCTGTCCCTGGCGATCGGGGACCTGAACGGGGACGCGAAACTCGACCTGGCAGTGGCGAACTATGGCTCCGACTCCGTGTCGGTGCTGATCAACGTGGGGAACGGCGCGGGTTTGAATACGCGGGCGGGCGCGCCCCCTCCCGCCGCGGAAATCGGGGGCGTGTTCGTGCGCGCCTGGCCGAACCCCATGGTGGACGCGGCCCGCATCTCCTACAGCGTGCCCGCACGCGCGGAGGTCAGCGTGTGCGTCTACGACATCGCCGGGAGGCAGGTCTCGACGCTTGCCCGCGGGGCCATGCCCGCCGGGGCGCACGAGGTTCGCTGGAATCTTGCTGGTGCCGGGGGCGCCAGGGTGGACGCGGGGGTCTACCTGGTGGAGCTTCGCGCCGGCGCGGAGCGAGCCGTGACGCGCGTGACTGTGTTGCAATGAGGCAGCGGAGATAGTCGCGACCCAGCCCGCGGGGGACGGCGCAAGCCGTGCCCGCGCGGGGGCGACCCCGGCCTCCCTTCCCTGACGACGTGCGCGCCCGGTTGAAGCGCCGGCCGCGGGCTTTCCCGCCGTGTGCCACAGGCTTGGGTTCGAGGGTGCTCCGCGCCGCCGCGGCAGCGTTCGGGCCCTGGGCCGGGCGCCGCGGAATCGGGATGTGACGTTTCTCGCGCCGAAGGATGGCCTCTCGATCGCCTGCGACAATTTCGTGATCCTCGAGGACTCGAAGCCGGCCGCTCTCACGCACGAGTTCATCAGGTTCCGGCACGGTCCTGCCGTCGCCGCGGAAGACGCGAAGCACACGAAGATCCGGGACAGATCAAGGCTGCGCCTGCTTGTCCCTCGCCCCTACGGCCACTACATTGGACAGTCGCACTCCGTCCGCCGCCTGCGCCGCCGCCCGAGGGCTCCCCACGCCGTGTCCGATTTCATCCAGTTCGAGGACGTTTCGCGCCACTACGGCAGCGTTCGCGCCGTGGACAAGGTGTCGCTCGGCATCGGCAAGGGCGAGTTCTTCTCGCTGCTGGGGCCCAGCGGCTGCGGCAAGACGACGCTGCTGCGCATGCTCGCGGGCTTCGAGCGCCCCGACACCGGCCGCGTCCTGCTGGACGGCCAGGACATCACCGACCTGCCGCCGGAGCGGCGGAAGGTGAACACGATCTTCCAGAACTACGCGCTCTTTCCCCACCTGAGCGTGCGCCAGAACATCGCGTTCGGGCCCACGGTGGCCCGCCGTCCGCGGCGCGAGGTGGATGACGAGGTCGAGAAGATGCTCGCGCTGATCCAGATGCGAGACCACGCCGAGAAGCGCATCGACCAGATCTCGGGCGGGCAGAAGCAGCGCGTGGCGATCGCCCGGGCGCTCATCAACAAGCCGGCCGTGCTGCTGCTCGACGAGCCGCTCGCGGCGCTCGACCTGAAGCTCCGCCAGCGCATGCTGATCGAGCTCGACATGGTCCACGACCAGGTTGGGATCACGTTCATCTTCGTGACGCACGACCAGGGCGAGGCCATGAGCCTCGCGGATCGCGTGGCGGTCATGAACGAGGGCCGCATCGAGCAGCTCGGCCGGCCTGTCGAGATCTACGAGGCGCCCCAGACCAGCTTCGTCTCGGCGTTCATCGGGGACAGCAACTTCTTCGAGGGCGTGGTCGCGGAAGTCGTGGACGCGGAGCACGTGCGCCTGTCCATCGACAGCTTCCAGGACCTGTACGCGTTCAACGACAAGGGGCTTCACCAGGGCGAGCGCGTCTACCTGAGCGTGCGGCCCGAGAAGATCCGCATCTCGCGCGACCGGCCGCTCGAGGGCCGCGACCACAACACCACGCGCGCGGTCGTGGACGACGTCATCTACCTGGGCACGCACACGCGCTTCTGGCTGCGCGCGGGCGAGTACCGCCTCGCGGTCGAACAGCAGCACAACCGCTTCGTGCTCGACGACCTGCCGATCCGCTGGCAGGACGAGGTCTGGCTCCAGTGGCACGTGGACGACGGCTACATGCTCGAGCGCTACGCCGAGCGCGACGAGGCGCTGATGTCCTTCCCGCCGCAGCGCGTGGGCGAGGGCGACGCGCCCGCGGAGAGTCCGGCGGACGGCCGTGGCTGAAGCGCGCGGGCTGCTGGAGCCGCGGCACGAGCCGTGGATCACGCTGCCCTCGTTCGTGTGGCTGATCGTGCTGTTCACGGTGCCCGCGGCGATCGTGTTCGCGATCGCGTTCAAGCCGTCGGATCCGTATGGCGGCATCGGCGCCGGCTGGACGCTGCAGACGCTGCGCAGCCTGGGCGATCCGAACTACCCGGCCATCCTGTGGCGCACGATCTGGCTCTCGGTCGCGACGACCGCGCTGTGCCTGGTGCTCGCGACGCCGACCGCCTACTTCATGGCGCGCACCCCCGAGCGCTGGCGGCACCTGTTGCTGCTCGCCATCATCGTGCCGTTCTGGACCAGCTTCCTCGTGCGCATCTTCGCCTGGAAGGTGGTGCTGCACCCCGAGGGGCTGCTCAAGCGCGCGCTGGTCGCGCTGCACGTGGTGCCGCCCGAGGCGTCGCTGTTGTACAACGCCGGCGCCGTGCTGCTCGTGCTGGTTTACACCGAGCTGCCGTTCGCCATTCTGCCGATCTACGCCGCGGCGGAGAAGTTCGACTTCAAGCTGCTCGAGGCGGCGCGCGACCTGGGCGCGGGCCCGCTGCGCACGTTCTGGACGGTGTTCCTGCCGGGCATCCGCCGCGGCCTGCTCACCGCGACGCTGGTGACGCTGATTCCCGCGCTCGGTTCGTACGTGGTGCCGGACCTGGTCGGCGGACCGACGAGCGAGATGCTGGGCAACAAGATCGCGCAACGCACGTTCTCGGACCGCAACCTGCCGCACGCGAGCGCGCTGTCGGCGCTGCTCGCGCTCGCGGTGCTGGTCCCCTCGGCGGCCGCGATCGCGCTCGAGCGCGGCCGCCGCGCAAGGCAGCGGGCGGAGGCGGCATGAGGCGGAGCCTCACGCCGCTGGTGGTCACGCTCGCCGTGCTGGCGTTCTTCTACCTGCCCGTCGCGGTGCTCGTTGGAAACTCCTTCAACGCGTCGCGTTTCGGCGGCGAATGGAGCGGCTTCACGCTGAACTGGTACCGGCGCCTGCTCGCCGCGCCCGAGATCTGGCACGCGCTGGGCAACACGCTCGCGATCGCGCTCGTCGCCACGGCCGGCTCGACGGTTCTGGGGACGACCGCGGCGTTCGCGCTCGACCGATACCGCAGCCGGCTGCAGGACGCGCACTACCTGCTCGTCTACGCGCCGCTCGTCATCCCGGAGATCCTGCTCGGGATCAGCCTGCTGCTGTTCTTCGTGGCGTTGCGCGTCCAGCTGGGCTACCCGACGATCGTGGTCGCGCACGTCACGTTCTGCGTCAGCTACGTCGCCATGGTCGTGCTCGGCCGGCTGCAGGACTTCGACTGGGCGCTGGTCGAGGCGGCGCAGGACCTGGGCGCGGACGCGTGGACGGCGGGCCGCCGCGTCGTGCTGCCGTTGCTGGCGCCGGGAATCGCCGCGGGCGCCCTGCTCGCGTTCACGCTGTCGGTGGACGATTTCGTCATCACGTTCTTCGTGGCGGGCCCCGGTACGACCACGCTGCCGCTGCGCATCTACAGCATGATCAAGCACGGCTCGCCGCCCCTCATCAACGCCCTGTCCACGCTGCTGCTCACGCTCACCACCACGGCCGTCTGGCTGAGCCAGCGGCTGCTCAAGGAGGCGCGATGAAGTCGCTGGTCGCATGGATCCTGCCGGTGCTCGCGGCGCTCGGGCTGCTCGCCGGGTGCGGCGCGCGGGCCCCGCGCACGCTGAACGTCTACACCTGGGCGGACTACATCAAGCCGGAGGTCGTGCAGCGTTTCGAGAAGGAGAATCACTGCAAGATCGTGATCGACACGTTCGACTCGAACGAGTCCATGTACGCCAAGCTCAAGGCGGGCGCCTCGGGCTACGACGTCATCACGCCCTCGAGCTACCAGGTCGCGATCATGTACCAGCAGGGCATGCTGCTCGACCTGGACCACGCGAAGCTGCCCAACCTGGCGAACGTCGACACCGCGTACCTGCGGATCGCGATCGACCCGGCAATGGCGCACAGCGTGCCGTACATGCTCACGAACACCGGCCTGGCGGTGGCGCGAAGCAAGGTGAAGAACATCCAGCCCACGTGGGCGATGCTGGACCGCGCCGACCTGAAGGGCCGCGTGACCATGCTGAACGACATGCGCGAGACGATCGGCGCGGCGCTCAAGTTCCTCGGCTACAGCCTCAACACCACGGACGAGGCGCAGCTCGGGAAGGCGCGCGACGTGGTGATCCGCTGGAAGAAGAACCTCGCCAAGTTCGAGAACGAGCAGTACAAGAGCGGCATCGCCTCCGGCGAGTTCCTGCTCTCGCACGGCTACAGCGGCGACATCGTGCAGGCGGAAAGCGAGAATCCGGACGTGACGTTCCTCGCGCCGAAGGAAGGCCTCTCGATCGCCTGTGACGATCTCGTGATCCTCAAGGACTCGAAGCAGGCCGCTCTCGCGCACAAGTTCATCAACTTCCTGCACGACCCTGCCGTCGCCGCGGAAAACAGCGTGTTCATCAGCTACCTGTGCCCCAACTCGGCGGCGTATGCGAAGCTGCCCGCGAAGTTCCGCGACAACCCGGCGGTGCTGCTGGCGCCGGAAGTGCGCGCGAAGTGCGAGGTCATCCGCGATCTCGGCGCGGAGAACGCGAAGTACACGAAGATCTGGGACCAGATCAAGGCTGCGCCATGAGGGAGGTCGACATGAAGTCGAGGAGACAGGGAGTCGCCATCGCGGTCGCGCTGGCACTGGTCGTTGGGCGGGTTTCCGCGCTGCACGCGGCCGAAGCGGCGGACAGCGCCGCGGCGACCCCGGCGACGCCGGTGGCGCAGGGGCTGTCGTGGTCGATCGAGGGCACGGGTTCGTATCACACCGTGGGCCGCCCGTACTTCGGCTCGGCGGATGCCCGTGACACCTGGGGCGAGGGCTTCGAGCGCGTGCGCGTCAACTCGGGCCGGCCCGACGGCCTGTGGTTCAGCGCCGGCGGCGTGGGGATGGCCACCGCGGGCGGGGACTACTACGGGGCGCACAACAGGATCGACGGTCGTCTCGACCAGCTGGAAGCCGGCGCCGCGAACGTCGCCGGCAGCGGCGTGAACGTGGTCGCCGGGCGGCAGGACCTGGTGATGGGCGACGGTTTCCTGATCGGCGACGGCTACGTCGACCATCGTGCCGCGCTGTGGAACATCCCGCTCAACTTCTACGACGCGCTGCGCGTGGACTGGAAGAACGCGAAGTGGCATGCGCTGGCATTCGGGGCGAACCTCTCGCCGTCCTTGGGCGGCGGTGACATCTATCCCCTCGGGCTCGAGTACGGGGCGGAGTTGGGGCTGACTCCGATGGCGGGGGCCGACGTCACGGCGACGATCCTCAGGCAGCACGACAAGCATGCGACGGACATGAACGCCGCCGCCTATGCGCTGCGGGCCACGTGGCCCTTCGGCACGTCGACGCTCACGGGAGAGGCCGTGGTCGAGGGCGGTACGCTCGGCGGCGCCGCCCTGCGCGGCAAGGGCGGACACCTGCGGTTCGTGGCGCCGGTGAAGGCGCGCTGGTCGCCGGTCGCGACCGGCGAGTACTACTACTTCAGCGGGGACGATCCCGCCACGCCCAGGAACGAAGGCTACTACCCGTGGCAGTCCCGCTGGAGCGACTGGTCGCAGTACTACGTCGGGGACCTGCTCGCCTCGACGGTCGGGACGTCGAGCAACATGGAGATCCTCCGCGCACAGCTGGGAGTCACGCCGCGCGAGGGCACCGGCGTGCGGATGCTGGCGCACCGCATGGACCGCAATCGCGCGATCGCGGCGGGCGCCTCGAAGGCGTTCGCATACGAGTACGACTTGGTCGTGGATCAGGCGTTCGGCCCGCACTGGAGCGCGTGGGTGATGGGGGGCTACGCCACGCCGCTCGACGCGGCGAAGACCGAGTGGGGCGGGCAGAACTCGGGCCAGGTGTTTGCCAGCGTATCGTGGAAGTTCAGCGGCCCGGGAGACGACGCGGAGTAGCCGTTCCGCCGGAGCAGGAGAGGTCGCGAGGGGCCGCGTTACCGACGCGGCCCTTCGTGCGCCACGGCGCCGCCGCGCTCGGTGCCGCGCTCGGTGCCGCGTGCCGGCTCCGCGATTCCCGCGCACCTGGCGCCACCCCGCCGGGACCGCG
>CAIXRL010000507.1 GCA_903921835.1 Candidatus Eiseniibacteriota bacterium
GGCTCCTACCTCAACGACGTCTGGGCGCTGTCGCTGGCAGGCACGCCGGCCTGGACGCAACTCGCTCCCTCGGGCACCCCGCCGAGCGCGCGGTACAGCCACACCGCGATCTACGACCCGGTGCGCGACCGCATGGTGGTGTTCGGGGGCTGGTGCTACGACGGGACCTACATCTACCTCAACAACGACGTCTGGGCGCTCGCATGGTGCACGACCTGCGGGGTTGACGGGCCGCAGGCGCAGCCGCTCATTGCTGGCTTGCGCTCGCCTGCGCCGAATCCGACCCGTGGCACGACTGCGGTGAGCTTCGCCCTCGCGCAAGCGGGCCGCGTCCAACTCGGTGTCTACGATGTCAGCGGCCGGCGGGTGCGCCAGCTCGTGGATGGCGAGCGCCGCGCCGGAGTCGAGACGGTGGTCTGGAACGGAACCGCCGAGTCGGGGGCGAAGCTGGGAGCCGGCGTGTACTTCGTGAGGTTGGCGGGTCCAGGAATCCGCGAGACGCGCAGGGTGATCCTGCTGAAATAGTGACCTGGAACGGTACCGCGCCAGCGCGATCGTTCCTTCCCGCGGCCGCCCCTCGGGGTGGCTGCGGGAGGTCCGGTCACCGCGCCGGCAGGTAGCCCGACTTCTCCATGGGCACGACCAGCTCGGCCTTCGTGTAGATGAAGGAGTCGCGCTCGTAGTCCGCCAGCTCGTAGGTCTTCTCGAGCCAGATCGCGTCCTCGGGACAGGCCTCCTCGCACATGCCGCAGAAGATGCAGCGCAGCATGTTGATCTCGTACCGCTCGGCGTAGCGCTCGCCGTGGGAGACCGGGCTCGCCGGGTCGTTCTCGGCCGCCTTCACGAAGATCGCGTCGGCCGGGCAGGCCACGGCGCACAGCTCGCAGCCCACGCAGCGCTCCAGCCCGTCCTCGTGACGCGCGAGAATGTGCAGGCCGCGGAAGCGCGGGAACATCTCGAGCTTCTCGTCCGGATACTGGACCGTGTACGGCTTGCGGAACAGGTTCTCGAACGTGACGCCCAGACCGGTGGCGAGTTCTCTCAGCATCTCGAGGCTCCCTCAGGATCGAAATGGCGAACGATTCCGCGGCACACTAGTGGGGCGGCCGGGGACGCGCAAGCCGGTCCCCAGCCTGCCTGCCCGCCGCCGGGAGAGCGCGGCGAGCGCGTTCTCAACGTCACGGCGCGGCTACCCGAGGAAGCTGATCGCCAGCTGCGCCGCTCGCGTGCGTTGCGTGGAGCGCGCGGCGAACTGCTGGTCCGCGACGCCCTCACTCCAGCGCAGGTCCGCCCGCGGCACGCGCGCCGCGACCGGCATTTCCCGGCCCACGGCGAACTGCGCGGCAAGGCTCCAGCGCCGGAACTGATCCGCGACGTCGAACCCGCCCTCGAATGAGCCGACCTCCGCCGGCTGGTCGGCGCAGGTGGCGTCCATCAAGCACGCGCGTATGACGGCGCCGCTCACCGCGCGTGCGCGGCGCCTCCGGATCCGGCATGCAGGTCGCGCCACACGCGCACGGCATCGCACCAGACCGTCCAACCCTCGCGGGTGACGTCGGGCAGCCCGGAATCCTCCGCCTGGGGCATCGTGCCTTTGTCGTATCGGAAGCCTCCCCAGGGCCCGACCGGAATACCAAGCCCCCAGCCGCTCGTCGGACCATCGATATCCCCAAGGCGGTCGGTCCAGTGCCCGCGCCGGAGGGTATACACGTTCGCAATCGTGATCTCGTATCCCTGGTGGTGGACCTCGTATGCTGGAGTGTCGACATCAACCTCGTGGTCGCGTGCGATGACCCACGCCATGAGGGGATCGAAGCCTTCCAGCAGCAGGGCGAGAGGACCGACCTGCCCGGCGATGGCGCCCGACGCATCCGGCCGCGGCATGCGGACGCCGAGGCGCACGGCATAGCCGGTGCGCCGCATCCGCGTGGCCGGGGAGGACTGGTCATCGCTGCGGAACGCGAACTTTCCACCCATCGCGTTGAGCGCGCCGTAGCCGAGTCCAAGGTCGAGCAGGAGGAGATCGCGCGGCTTCAGGGACCCGGCGTCCGCCGGAGCGGGCAGCAGCCAGAGCGGCGAGAAGCGCGCCTGCACGCCGAGATCGTAGGCCGTCGCCTCGGCGGTCCCGGACATGGACTTGGGAGCCAGTTGGACGTGCGTGCGCTTGCGGGCGAGGCCCAGGGAAAGGTCGCAGGCGTCGGAGAAGTGCGTCGCCCCGCCGGGCGAGAAGGCCATGGCGTCCAGGATCTGCGGCAGCGAGACCGCCAGCGCCTGGCCGTTCACGGTCTCGTAGGAGGAAAAGGTGCCGGTCACATCACCGTTCACGTTGGTCGCCTCGGACGTGCCATAGTCGAGCCGCACGCCGTCCAACACCGCGGGAACACCGAGCAGGCTCACGCCGACGCCGCGTGCCCCAACGAGCAGGCGATTGGAGCGGAGCCAGACATCCGTCGCCAGGCCAGGAACCAGCTGCGTCGAGCTGTGCTCCCACCGAACTCCCGACACCCGGGAGAGGGATGCGACGTTGCCCCACACGTCCGGCTCGCCCCACGCCACACCCACGCACGCGCCGCCCATGCCCGTGGCTCCGACGTGCGTGTCGAAGTCCATCGAACGCCCCGTTCCCTGCGCGTGGGACGCGACGGGAATCAACGCGAGCAGCAGCGCTGCCACCACCCACACTCCGCTCCGACCGGGGTTGCACACACCCGTGATGCCACTCCGGTGATTGCTCTGCTTCATCTTCCGCGTCCCTCGGTTTCGTCGCGCGCGTCCAGCCTGCAAACGGGTCCAGGCAGACCATCCAGTCGCGTCCGGCGCGAGAGCATGGTCACGGTCCGCCGCAACGTACCACGCGTGGCGTACGGGACACTGGTGCCCTGCCCGAGCCTGCCCGGGAGGCGCAGACCGGAGGATGCCCGACGGGGCGCACTGAAGCTCAGTTCCCCCTCACCTTCCCGCCGCCCGCGCGAGCCCCGCCGAGCCAGTGCGCGAGCGAATCCACACGCAGGCTGACAGCGTGGCCGGTAGACGCGGCGCGAGCCCGCCTGCGGCCAGCTCGCGAAGTCGTGGCACACTTCGCCCGCGCGCCCGGCGGGCAGGCACGCGCCCGGCCCCACGTGGGCTCGCGTTTGCCGCCAGCGCGACCGACCACGTACCCGAAGCTCCCCGTGAGCACGCGCGAGAGCGTCACCTCGATGCCGTAGTGCTCGATCCCATGGGGCGCGAGCAACACCGGATCCGGACGCCACGCGTTGCCGCTCAGCGGGAACTCCCCCTCGTGATCGCAGGCTAGCCCGCATTATTGATGAGCCCGCGGCCTGCGAGCGCGATCTGCGCGCCATCCGGACCCACCTTCGGTGGGTGCCCCGAAGCTCGACCGGCCGCTGTCCTCATCGTGTGGACAACACGGTTCCGGGGTACCC
>CAIXRL010000508.1 GCA_903921835.1 Candidatus Eiseniibacteriota bacterium
CGTCATGGGACGCCTCGGCCTGGGCTACGACGTGCTCAAAGAGATCAACCCGCGCCTGGTCTACTGCGCCATCTCGGGCTTCGGGCAGACAGGCCCCGATGCGTTCAAGCCGGCCTACGACCAGATCATCCAGGGCTTGAGCGGCGAGATGTCCGTCAATGGCGACGAGCGCCTGAGCCCGCTGCGCACCGGCTTCCCGGTGTGCGACACGGTGGGCGGACTCAACGCGGCGTTCGCAGTCATGGCCGCCCTGTACCACCGCGAGCGCACGGGCGAAGGGCAGTTCATCGACGTCGCGATGCTCGATTCGATCATGCCGCTCATGGGTTGGGTTGCGGCGAACCTGCTGATCGGCAAGCAGCAGCCGGTGCTCATGGGCAACGACAACTTCACCGCGGCGCCCTCCGGCGTGTTCCGGACGAAGGACGGCTACATCAACATCGCCGCGAACAAACAGGAACAGTGGGAGTCGGTCTGCGACGTGCTCGGCGTGCCGGACCTCAAGACCGACGCGCGCTTCCAGAAGCGCGACACGCGCAAGCAGAACCGCAAGGAGCTGACGCCGCTGCTCGAGGTTCGGCTCGCGGAGCGCTCCACGAAGGAGTGGGTGGACCTGCTCAACGCGAAGGACGTTCCGAGCGGGGAGATCCTGAGCCTCGACGAAGCGCTGAAGCAGCCGCAGATCCAGCACCGCGGCACGCTCAAGCAGGTGCCCGTGGAGGGACTCGGCACGCTGCCGCTGTTCGGGCTGACCGCGAAGTTCGAGAAGACCCCGGGTGACATCACGGCGCCGCCGCCCCGCCTCTCCGCGCACACCGCGGAGGTGCTGGCGGGGGTCGGGGTGAGCCCCGGGGAACTGGCGACACTCAAGTCGAAGGGCATCGTCTGACCCGGCCGCTGAGGAGGAATCGATCACGATGGGCATGACCTACGTGCAGAAGCTGCTGGCCCGCGCCTGCGGCAGACCCGCGGTGGCGGTGGGCGACGTCCTCGAGCCGCCGGTCAACCTGGCGATGTCGCACGAGAACGGTGCGCTCGTCATCAACCAGTTCAACGAGATCTTCCAGGGCACCGGCCGCGCGCCCAATGTGTGGGACCCGTCGCGCATCGCCATCATCTTCGACCACCGCGTGCCGGCGGAATCGTCCAAGACAGCGACCAACCAGAAGAAGATCCGCGACTTCATCGCCAAGCAGGGCATCACGAAGTTCCACGACATCCGCGGCGACGTGGGCGGCATCTGCCACCAGATCCTGCCCGAGAACGGCTACGTGCGGCCGGGCGCCGTGCTGGTCGGCACCGACAGTCACACCACCACGCACGGCGCGCTCGGCGCGTTCGCGTTCGGAATCGGCGCGACCGAGATGGCCTCGGTGTGGGCGCTGGGCAACATTCTCAACGTGGAGGTGCCCGGCACCATCAAGGTGGTCGTGAACGGGCGGTTCGGACCCGGCGTGTACGCGAAGGACCTGATTCTCCACCTGATCGGCAAGCTCACGGCCGAGGGTGCGAACTACAAGGTCATCGAGTTCCACGGCGAGGCGATCAAGCACCTGAGCACCTCGGGCCGCCTGGTGCTGTGCAACATGGCGGTGGAGGCCGGCGCCACGGCCGGCATCGTGCCGCCCGACGCCGAGACCGAGCGCTACCTGCGCGAGGAGGCGGGCGTGAAGGACGCGCTCGACGTGTTCGGGCCGGACGCGGACGCGGTCTACGATCGCGTGGTCGAGGTCGAGCTGGGCGCGATGGGTCCGCAGATCGCGTGTCCGCACACGGTGGACAACGTCAAACCGATCGCCGAGGTGGCGGGCAAGCGCGTCCACCAGATCGTGGTCGGCTCCTGCACCAACGGCCGCCTCGACGACCTCGAGGTGGCGGCGAAGATCCTCAAGGGCAGGCACGTGTCGGCGGACACGCGCATGCTGGTGTTCCCGGCGTCGTGGCGCATTTACTCCGAGGCGCTGCGACTCGGCTACCTCGCCGACATCGTCTCGGCTGGCGCGGTGGTGTGTAATCCCGGCTGCGGTCCGTGCCTGGGAGTTCACCAGGGGGCGCTGGCCGACGGCGAGACTGCGCTCGCCACCACGAACCGCAACTTCAAGGGGCGGATGGGCAACCCGAGCGCCGAGGTCTACCTGTGCTCGACCGCGGTCGCCGCGGCCAGCGCGCTCACCGGCGTGATCTCCGACCCCAGAGGAGTGAACTGACATGGCGAAGGCCAGGGTCGTACGCAAGTTCGGGGACGACGTCTCGACGGACATCATCTACCCGGGGCGGTTCATGGCCACGGTGCTGCCCACGGAGACGCCGCAGTACGCGTTCGTCGACGACGCCGAGTTCAACCGCCAGCTGAAGGCGAAGGAGATCCCGCCCGGTTCGTTCATCGTGGCGGGGGGCAACTTCGGGTGCGGTTCCTCGCGCGAGCAGGCCGCCTCGTGCATCAAGGGCTACGAGATCACGGTCGTCGCGAGGAACTTCGCGCGCATCTTCCTGCAGAACTCGATCAACGTCGGGCTGGCCATGGTGATCTGTCCGACGATCGACGCGGCGGAAGGGGAGGAACTCGAGGTCGAGAACGGCAACGTGGTGAACCGCACGTCGGGCAAGTCGTTCGCGATCGAACCGCTGCCTGCTGCGCGGCAGGCGATCATCGACGCGGGCGGGCTGATTCCGTACGCACGCCGGCTGCTGCTGGAGCGCCCGGCGCGCTGACGTCGCCGGACGCGGTTTTCGCAGGGGGGGCGGGGCTTCGGC
>CAIXRL010000509.1 GCA_903921835.1 Candidatus Eiseniibacteriota bacterium
CGCTGGCGCTGCTCGCGGGCGCGATCGCTGCCGCCGTCGCCGCGCGGCGTGCCGCCGCCGGGGAAGAGGCGGGGCGCGCGTGAGGACGGTGGCGGTGATCGTGCTCGCCTGGAACGGCCTGCAGCTCACGCGCGGGACGCTCGACTCGCTCGCGCGCTGCCGCGTGCCCGAGCGCTGGCGGCTCCAGGTCATGGTGGTGGACAACGCCTCCAGCGACGGCTCACCGGCCGCGATCGCCGCGGAGTATCCGTGGGTGGACCTGCTGGCGCTCCCCGAGAATCGCCGCTTCGCGGGCGGCAACAACGCCGGTCTCGAGCGCGCCCTGGCCGCCGGCGCCGACGCGGTGATGCTCCTCAACAACGACGTGCAGGCCGACCCGGCGCTCCTCGAGAGGCTGCTCGCCGCCGTTGCCGGGTGCCCGGGCGCGGGCGCCGCCGCGCCGCTCATCTACCACGCCGCGCCCACGAACCTGATCTGGTACGCAGGCGGGCGCTGCGTGCCCGCGCTGGCGCACACGTCGCACCGCGGCATCCGCGAGCACGACCGCGGCCGGTACCGCGCCGTCGAGGACACGGGCTACCTGACCGGCTGCTGCCTGCTCGCGACCGCGGAGGCATGGCGCAAGGTGGGGCTGCTCGACGAGGGCTACTTCATCTACGCCGAGGACGCCGACTGGTCGCTGCGCGCGCGCGCAGCGGGCTTCCGGCTGCTGTTCGTGCCCACCGCGAAGCTCTGGCATCAGGTGAGCGCCAGCAGCGGCGGCGCCGTGAACCCGTGGAAGATCTACCAGCGCCTGCGCGCCAACGCACGCCTCTTCGGGCGCAACGCCCGCGGGATCGCCCGGGCGACCTGGCCGCTGGCGTTCCTGGCCCAGCAGGCCGCGCTCTGGACGCTGCTCGTGGTGCGTGGGAACTTCGCCGCGGCGGCGGCGGTGCCGCACGCGCTGCTCGACGCGGTCTCGGGCAGGAACCCGGCGGAGGTGAAGCTGTGAGGCGCATGCTGCTGGCGATCCTGGGGATTCTGCTGGTCGCTCGGAGCGCCACCGCGAGCTTCGGCGGACCCGAACTGGCCCGGGTGCTCGGATGGGACGCGAAGCAGAACGCCGTCTACGTGCAGATCGTGCACACCGGCGAGACCGAGAGCACGCCGACGCTGTGGCGTTTCGATCTGGGCGGTGGCCTTCCCGCACGGCCGCACTACGTGGACTGGAGCGGCGGGGAAGAGGACGACCTGTACCACCAGCGCCTCGCGCGGCTCGAGAAGACGTTGCGACCGTTGCACGCCGAGGAGGCCGTCGGGTCCATGGTCCAGCACGGTCCGGAGTCGCTCGCGCCGTACGATTCGGTCGAATCCGAACAGGGCATGATTGCGCGCTACCTCGCACCGGCCGGGTTTGGACGGTCCGAGACCGAACAGGTTCGCGTGCTGACGCTCGATCCCGGGCGCAGCGCGGTGCGGCTGCTGCGAAAGTACGCGATTCCCGGCACCTCGGCGAAGCTGCTGATCCTGTCCGCCGAGGCCGAGCCCATGGAATCGGGCTACGAGATCCAGTTCCCCGTGATCGCGGGCGCGCCGGGCACTGCCGACCCCATCGATCCCCGGAGCTTCAATGTCCGCCGCTGAGCCCCGCGTCCTGAAGCCCGTCGCCGCTTCCGGCGAGCCGCCTGTGTTCCTGCGCGAGGTGATCGCCGCGCAGCCGGCCGGTGCACGCGTGCTCGACGCGGGCTGCGGGCCGGGCTCGTGGCCGTACGCGCTGCGGCCCGACCTGGACATCACGGGCTTCGACATCAAGTTTCCGCCCGGCCCGCCGCCGCTCTCGCAGAAGGTGCGCGTGTTCCGCGCCGACCTGGCGCGCCTGCCGCTGCGGCCCGGCACGTTCGACCTCGTGGTGTGCCACTACGTGCTCGAGCACGTCAGCGAGCTGGACGCGTGCTGCGACGAGTTGGCGCGGCTCACCCGGACCGGCGGCACGCTCTACCTGTCGGTGCCGCGCGCCGCGGCGTTCGACGACCGGCTCTACCGTTTTGCCGGCTACTTCGCCAAGTACGCGCTCCTGAAGTTCCGCAAGCGCGTCGAGCACCAGCAGCGCTTCGACCTGGCGGGTCTGCTGGCGCGCTTGCGCCGCCGCGGCATGGAGCCGGTGTCGCACGCGTTCGTGCCCGCGGGCTTCTCGTGGATGAACGATCCGCGCACCAAGCCGCTGCAGGGCGCGTTCACGGACGCGCTCGCGGGTCTCCACCGCGCGACCGGCGCGGACCTGGCGGCGGACGCCAACTTCGTGCTCACGTTCGTGAAACGCGACGCTCCCGTGGCGGACGCTCCGCCGCCGGGCCGGCGGCGCGTGACCCACGTGTGCCGCCAGTGCGGCGAGCACGCGATCGTCGAGGCCACGTCTCCATGGCCGTCACGCTGGAGCTGCCCGTGGTGCGGTGAAGTGAACCCGTTCGGGCGACCGCGATGATGCGCCCCCGCACCCACTGCCGGCGCGGCGGAGGCGCACGATAATGCGAGTCCTTCAGGCCCCCTCGGAGATCGCCGGCCAGACCAGCATTCTGGCGCGCGCGCTGCGTGACCTGGGCGTCGAGGCGTGGTCGCTGGCGACCAACCCGACGTTCGCGCAGTACTCGGTGGACGAGATGCGTCCCTACGACGCCATGTCGCCGCTGGTGCGCTACGCGGGCTACGCGAGTCTGCTGTCGAAGCACCTGTTCAAGTGGGACGTCTTCCACTTCCACTTCGGCCGCACGCTGATCCCGCCGCACAACTTCGACCTGCCGCTCTACGGCCTGCTGGGCAAGAAGCTCGTCTACCACTTCCACGGCTGCGAC
>CAIXRL010000510.1 GCA_903921835.1 Candidatus Eiseniibacteriota bacterium
CGACGTCGAGGAACTCGAACAGCTCCGGCGCCGCGAAGCCGCCATCGAGACGCACGCGGATCCTCGTCCTGGGGAAGCGCTCCTGCAGCCGGCCGACGATGCGCTTGAGCAGGGTGAGTGCACCCGCCGCGGTGGGCGCATTGCCCGGCCGCAGCGCCGCCGCACACAGGTACTGCTCACGCTCGCGATCGAACGTGAGGAACGCCAGCAGTGGCAGGTAGCACCAGGTGTCGTAGAAGCCGTTGAAGAACGCCATCTGCTGCGCGCCGTGCGTGGGATCATCGGTGACGTCGAGATCGACGGTGATCCGCCGCACCTTGCGCCGGCGCTTGCGGTGGCGATCGAGGACGGTCTCGAACAGCGCCTCGCTCATCGCCAGCAACTCGCCGCGCGTGACGTCGTTCTCGAACCGCGACAGGGTCGGCTGCGAGGCGAGCGCGTCGCCGGTGATCGGATCGCGCCCCAGCAGCAGCTTGTGCATCGGATCGTCGGCGAGCCGCGCGGCGTCGTTGGCGTCCTCGTAGCCCAGCGCCAGGCCGTAGATGCGCTGGCCGAGCAGGTCCGCCAGTCCGTGCCGCACCTTGCCGGCCTGCCGCTCATCAACGAGCGCGGCGGCGAGTCGTGGGATCAGGCCGAGCCGGTGCTCCGCGGCCTTGAGCAGCACCGCGCCGCCATCAGAGCTGGCGTTCGGGACGTCGAACGCGGCGGTCAGCGGCCGGGCGAAAAGTTCCGGGAACAGCACACACGGTGTCGTGATAAGCTCGCGCACGTCGAAGGCCTCCGTCCTTGGAGAAAAGGTCCTGAACAAGCCCTTTCTACCATGCGGGGGCCTTCGTGTTTGTCACGCTTCGCGAATAATTCGGGCTAGCGTGCGAGGACCAGGCCGGACGTTTCCACGCTGACCGTGTCGCGTACTCCCTTGGCGTTCTGGACCACGATGTACTGCGAAGAGGAGGCGCGACCGTCGCTGGTGAGCGTGAAACTGCTCGCTCCACCGCTGGCGAACTGGATGCCCTTCGGCAGGGTCCACTTGCGTTCGTGCGACGAGTCGAGGACGTACACCGAGGGCGGCGTCGTCGAGGTGTTGAAGTTCACCGTCTGCGTCAGGCCGGTGGACATGGCGCGCACGCGGGCGAGTTGCACCTGGCCGCCCACCGCCTGCGCCGCGCCGTGCAGCTGCTGGTCACCGGAGAAGGAGCGGTAGGCAGGGATGGTGATCGCGAGCATGAGCGAGATCACGACCAGCACGATCGCGAGCTCGATCAGCGAGAATCCGGATGTGCTGCGCACTTCAGGAGACACGGTTCCTCCGCCACTGACCCTTGGTGACGTGGGTTCAGGCACACTGCCGGAAGTATCGGTTGCACCCGGTCCGGACTTGAGGCCGTTCCGGGGGTTCAACCGCATGTGGGAACGGCACCTGCGACCCGTCCTTCCCGTCACCGGCCCGCCGGGCCCGGCAACTCGGTGCCGCGCACGGGACTGCAGCGCAGGGAGCCATGCCGCGCACGGAGCCGCGCACGAGCCTCGCCCCGCCCGGGGGCCTGTGCTAACGTCGCCCACCTGCCCGGATCGTCGGTCCCAGTTGGGTCGCCGACGGGCGGACCCGTCCGGGACGCAGCCGCGGCCCGGCGGGCAACGCATTGCGGCGGACCCCGATGCACGGGAACCTCCGGGGCGGGTTCCTCCGCGCCGGTTCACGCGCAGTGACTCGGGCGGGCGCCCCCCGCTGCGCGCAACCCCGGCAGCCGACCATCCTCGTTCCACCTCGCACCTCTTCAGAGGCACCAGACCGACAATGACCCACTCCGTTCGCGAAACCGGGACCTGGCAGCACACCATCGACGTCGAGATCCCCGTCAACGAAGTCGAGGCGCGGCTCGAGCTGGTCTCACGCAGGATCGCGCAGCGCGTCGCCATGCCCGGCTTTCGCAAGGGCAAGGTGCCCATCGACCGCGTGCGGACCGACTTCGCGTCCCAGATCGAGCAGGAGTTCCTCGAGAGCTTCCTGCCCGAGGCGACCGGCCGCGCGATCCACGAGGCGGGCCTGAATCCCGCGGTGCCGCCGACCGTGACGAACCTGCGCTTCACGCCGGGCCAGCCGCTCACGTTCGAGGCGCAGGTGGACGCCGTGCCCGTGGTCGAGGTGAAGGACTGGAAGGGCATCGCGCTGACGCGCCGTGCCCGCGTGATCGACGATGCCGCGGTGGACGCCGTGGTCGCCAGCCTGCGCGAGGATTCCGCGGTGTTCGTGGACCTGGACCGGCCGGCGCAATCGGGTGACGTGGTGCTGATGGATTCGCAGCGGCTCGACGCCAACGGCCGCCGACTCACGCACACCCGCAACAAGGGCGCCCGCATCCAGCTCGGTGCGCCGGACCTGATGCCGGAGCTCGAGGCGGGGCTCATGGGCTCCGAGGCGGGCCAGGAGCGCACGATCGCGGTCACTTACCCGGCGGACCACAGGCAGGAGGAGCTGGCCGGCAAGACCGTGCGCTACGTGGTATCGATTCGAAAGATCCAGGAGAAGAAGTTGCGCGACCTGGACGATACCTTTGCGAGAGAGTTGTTCCGTCTGGAGTCCGTGCAGGCACTCCGCGAGCGCGTCCGGCTCAACCTCGAATCCGAGGAGGCCACCCGGGTCCGCCGCGGGATGGAGGGGATCGCCAGCGAGGAGCTCGTCCGTCGCAATCCGTTCGAGATGCCCGCGCGGCTCGTCGAGTACATGCTCGACCAGGTGATGCGCGAGCAGACCGGCGGGCGTGAAGTCGGCGAGGAACTGCGCAAGCAGCTCGACGAGCACTACCGCCCGGGAGTCGAACGGTCGCTGCGCCGGGAAGTGCTGCTCGCAGGGATCGCCCGGCAGGAGTCGCTGACGGTGTCGGACGAGGAAGTGTCGGGGGACATCGATCGAATGTGCGTTTCGGACCCGCGGCAGGCGTCGAAGATCAGGGCGCGGTACCAGACGGCGGAACGTCGCCAGGCGCTGGGTGAGGCCATAATCGAGCGCAAGGCGATGGACGCCGTGATCGCGGCGGCGCAGGTGAAGGAAGAACCCATCGCGGCCATGGCCGGCGCGGCGGGCGAACGCTGACGAGCCGTTTGGGTCAACGCAGGGCCGCCGCACGATGCGGCGGAGGACTCCAGAGAAAGGGTCGAACGGGATGGGTCTCGTACCGATCGTCGTCGAACAGACTGGGCGCGGGGAGCGGGCGTACGACATCTTTTCGCGGCTGCTGAAGGATCGCATCATCTTCATCGGCACGCCCATCGATGACCAGATCGCCGACCTGGTCGTCGCGCAGATGATCTTCCTCGAGGCGGAGGATCCCGACCGCGAGATCAACCTCTACATCAACAGTCCCGGCGGCGTCGTCACCTCGGGGCTGGCGATCTACGACACCATGCAGTTCGTGAAGCCCCCGGTCTCGACGCTGTGCATGGGGCAGGCGGCCAGCATGGGCGCGGTGCTGCTGTGCGCCGGCGCGACGGGCAAGCGCTACGCGCTGCCGAACGCGCGCATGATGATCCACCAGCCGCTCGGCGGGACGCAGGGGCAGGCGACGGACATCGAGATCTACACCAAGGAAATGCTGAAGATGAAGGAGCAGCTCAACGGCATCCTGGCCAAGCACTGTGGCAAGACCATCGAGCAGGTCGAGAAGGACACCGATCGCAACAACTTCATGTCGGCGGCCGAAGCGAAGGCCTACGGCCTGATCGACGAGATCCTGGACAAGCGTCGTTGATCCCGCGGGGCGGCGCGAAGGCGCCGCAACGCCCAAGCTCTGGCAGGCTCGGGGACTGGATTCCATGAAGAAGCGCATCGCCACGCCTCATCCGATTCGCTGTTCGTTCTGTGGCCGCGGACAGGACGAAGTGGCCCGCCTGGTCTCCGGACCGTCGGTCTACATCTGCAGCGAATGCGTGAAGCTGTGCAACGACATCCTCGAGGGCGAAATCGAACGGGAGCAGCCTTCCGCGTCGGGAGCGCTGCCCAAGCCGGCCGAAATCAAGAAGACCCTCGACGATTACGTCGTCGGCCAGAACCGCGCCAAGAAGACGCTGGCGGTCGCGGTCTACAACCACTACAAGCGCATCTTCTCGCCGCCGTCGGCGGGGGACATCGAGCTGGAGAAGTCGAACATCCTGCTCATCGGTCCCACCGGCACCGGCAAGACGCTGCTCGCGCGCACGCTCGCCAAGGTGCTCAAGGTGCCGTTCGCGATCGTGGACGCCACCAGCCTGACCGAGGCCGGCTACGTCGGCGAGGACGTCGAGAACATCCTCGTGCGGCTGCTGCAGTCGGCGGACTTCAACCTGGTCAACGCCGAGCACGGCATCGTCTACATCGACGAGATCGACAAGATCTCCCGTAAATCAGAACATCCTTCGATCACCCGCGATGTCTCCGGAGAGGGCGTGCAGCAAGGCCTGCTGAAAATCATCGAAGGGACCATTGCCAGCATCCCGCCCAAAGGCGGCCGGAAGCATCCCCAGCAAGACTTCATCAAAGTGAACACCCAAAACATCCTTTTCATTTGCGGCGGCGCTTTCGTCGGCCTGGAGC
>CAIXRL010000511.1 GCA_903921835.1 Candidatus Eiseniibacteriota bacterium
ACGGGGCCGCACGCGCGCGCGGCCGGCGGCGATGGGCGCGGCGGCGAGACGGCGTGCGGCCTCCTCGCGCAGCGCCCCCGCGAGCTCTGCGGACGTATGGTGCGCCGGAGCCGCCTCGAGGTCGAGCGCATTGCGCAGCCAGGAACGCAGCTCCGGCAGACGCGCTTCGAGCGATTCCAGCCACGGCTCGAACCGTGGCAGCTCCGTGCGCAGGCGCGTCACCGCCAGCGCGAGCCCCACGAGCCCTGCCAGCGCGAACAGCACGAGTCGCGTGGTCGCGAGGCCGGTGCCGCCCGGCAGCGCGACCCCCGCCAGCACCGCGATCGCCAGCGCGACCGCGCAGAGCGCGAACGCGCGCAGCACGTGGCGGGCGAGCAGCGCGCGGCGCAGGGCGGCGTGCTCGCGAAGCAACCGGCGTCGGAGATTGGCGCTCGAACGTGGAGTCATGAGTCCTGGCGTCGGCCCGGTGCGGGGAATGCGATCAATGCGTGAGGGCGTACTGGACGATGTTCATCGCCATGCGCAGCGCGGCTTCGCGCTTTTCGGGCGGATCGTTGTGGACTCCCTCGTCTTCGAGGCCGTCCCCGAGATCGCAGTCGAACGAGAAGAACACGCAGAGCCTGCCGTCGCGAACGATCCCGAAGGCGCGCGCGGGGCCGCCGTCGTGCTCGTGGATCTTGGGCAGGCCGTGCGGGAAGTCGTACCGCTGGTGGAACACCGGATGATCGAACGGCAGCTCGATCAGCTCGGCATCGGGAAAGAGCCGTTTCATCTCGCGCCGAAACGACGGTGCGATACCGAAGTCGTCGTCCACCCACAGGAACCCGCCCGCATCGAGCCAGCGCCGCACGTTGGGCAGTTCGGCGTCCGTGAAGCGCAGGTTGCCGTGTCCCGCTGCGAAGACGAACGGGTATTGGAAGAGGGTCGCCGAGGCGGGTTCGACCACCGCCGCGTCGTCGCCGGCGACCGGGACGGAGGTGCGCCCGCGCAGCGCGGCCATGAGGTTGCGCAGCGAGGTCTGGTCGCCGTACCAGTCGCCTCCCCCGCCGTACTTCAGGCGCGCGATGCCGAACGCGCGCGCGCCGGGCGGCGTGGGGGACGCCCCGGCGCGCGCGACGAACGCCAGGCCCAGGACGAGCACGAGGATGAAGGCGCCGCGAAGCATGCCGCGATGATAGCAAGAGGGGAGGGCCGGATGGGCCCTCCCCTCGCGAACCAGGCCATCCCGGCGTCCGGGCGGCGTCAAATCATTTCGCGGGCACGGTTATGACCGCGGCGCCGAGCGGAATGTAGTAGTAGTAACCAGTTTCCTGCTGGAACCCGTAGTCGCCGGTCATCCACGAGAGCACCTTTCCGTGAGCATCCACGGCCGTGACGCGCACGAGGTAGGTCTGGCCGCGGTAGAGCAGGGATTCCTGCAGTACATCCGGGCCGAGCGAACTTGCCGCACGTGCGCCGGTCGGGGCGGCCATGTTCATGGCCCCGCCCAGGGCGTCCATCCCCACCGGGCCCGTCACGCGCAGGCCGGCCAGGGCCTCAGGCTTCACCGGCCCCGCCAGGGCCGCCATGGACATGCCCGGTCCCAGCGAGCCCGCGAGCCGCGGAGCCAGCGATTGGGCGCTCGTCGAGCTCGTCGCAGGCGCACGCAGCGAGGCCTGCGCTCCGCCCGGGCCCATGCCCGCGAACGTCTTCACGCTCATCCGGCCCGTCTGGCCCGGCGAGGCAAACAGCGAGGCAGGCCAGTACTCGAGCACCCTGTGCGTCACGTAGCTGCCGACCAGCACCGGATTCGGGGCGCCACTCGCGAAAAGGTCGAAGGCGGTGGCGTGGCCCGTGAACTGGTAGACGTCCAGCCAGTAGCCGGCGGCACCTGGAGTGAGCGTCCAGTTCCAAGTATATGACGAGTCGGCCGGGTGGAAAGCCCAGTGGAAGATGGTCGAGGCTTTCGGCGCCGCGCCGTCCGGGAGGGCGTCGTTCGTCAGCGGTGAACTGGTGGTCACCTTGCCGTCGAGCAGGCCGCGTCCAACGTACGTCGCGGGCGAATAACTCGACGGGTGCTGGTCTGCGAATCCGTACATTTCCCAACCGGTCGACAGCCACTTGGCCGCTGCAGGAATCGCGTAGTCCGTGAGCGCCTGCAGTCCGCCGTTGTCCGCGCGGCGATAGAACTGGAAGCCCGAGGCGGGCGTATTGTCGAGCACGGCCATCTGGAGCACGCCGGGCTTTCCCCAGGACGTGTCGAGCCTGCCGATCAGCGTGTCGTACTTGACGTCCGCGTCGATAAAATCGGGCCCGGGCGGCCCCAGGTCGGCCCAGACGATGATCGAGACCGGGGCGTCGCGCCATGCCAGCAGCCGGGAGTTGGCGTTCATCCGGCCGTCGAGCGTCGTGTAACCGGCGTCCACGCTGGTGACCCTCTTGGAGCACCCGGCCAGGGCGGCCAGCATGCCCAGCGCGAACAACGCCAGCCATGCGGCGCGACGCGGGAGCGTGAAGTGGTTCATGACCCACCTTTCCTCATTCAGCCTGAATCCCCTTGCCGCGATCCAGCGCGATCCAGATGTCGAGTGCCATGGCGCTCGCCACGTACACCGACGAGTAGGTGCCGAACACGGTGCCGACCAGCATCGCCAGCGAGAAGTCGCGGAGCACCTCGCCGCCCCAGATGAACAGGGCCAGCGCCGTCAGGAAGACCGTGAAGGCCGTGATGACGGTTCGCGACAGCGTCTCGTTGACCGCGATGTCCATCACGCGGGAGTGCTTCTCCTTGCGAAGGGACTTGGAGCGCTCGCGGATGCGGTCGAACACCACGATGGTGTCGTTGATCGAGTAGCCGGCAATGGTGAGCAGCGCGGCGACGACCGTCAGGGACACCTCCCGCCCGGCGAACATCAGGCATCCCAAGGTCACGAAGACATCGTGCAGGAGCGCGACGACGCCGCCAAGGGCGAACTTGAACTCATACCGCCATCCGACGTAAAGCAAGATCACGCCGAGGCTGCTGAGGATGGCCATCAGGGCCTTGTGCCGTAGGTCGCCGCCGACCTTGGCGCCGACGGTCTCGATGCGGCGCAGCTCGACCTTCACGCCCGCGTTCTTCGCGATGAGAGCCGTCTGGACGCTCGCGAACGGGTCCCTGGCCTCGGATCGGACGCGGATCAGGTACTCGTCCTTGGCCTGTCCGGTCATCTGCTGGATCTCGACGCCGCGCAGGCCGCCCGCATCGAGCGCGCTGCGCACGTCGTCGGCCGGCAGCGCAGGGGCCGTGCGAACCTGGAGCAGCGTGCCGCCCTTGAAATCGACGCCCTCGCGCGGGCCCCCGTTGACGACCAGCCAGCCGGCCGTGGCGAGCACGATGAGCGAGGAGAAGACATACGCCACCCGTCGGTACTTCATGAACGGGAAGTTGGTGCCGTGGAGAATCTGGAGCATGGTGGCCTCTCGTCCGCTCAGATGCTCAGCCGCTCGACCTTGCCGCGGCTCAGCCAGTAGTCATAGATCATGCGCGTGAACAGCACGGCGGTGAACAGGTTGGCCACCAGGCCGGTGATCAGCGTGACGGCGAAGCCCTTGATGGGCCCGGTACCGAACTGGAACAGGAACAGGCCGCTGATGATGGCCGTGGAGTGCGCGTCGAACACGGTGCGGAACGCGCGGTCGTAACCGAGCTCGACGGCCTGGCGTATGCCGCGGCCGTTGCGGAGCTCCTCGCGGATGCGCTCGAAGATCAGCACGTTCGTGTCCACCGCCATGCCGACGGTGAGCACGAGGCCGGCGATGCCGGGCAGCGTCAGCGTGGCGCCGAAGCCGGCGAGGCAGGCGACGACGTAGAACGTGTTCAGGAGCATCGCGAACACGGCGATGATGCCGGACAGCTGGTAGTAGATGATCATGAAGGCGATGACCATCGCGGTGCCGACGAGGCCGGCCATGACGCCCGAGTGGATCGAATCGTTGCCCAGCGACGGGCCGACGGTGCGCTCCTCGAGGATCCTCACCGGCGCCGGCAGGGCGCCCGCGCGCAGCACGATCGCGAGATCCTTGGCGGTGTTGATGTCGAAGTTGCCGCCCGTGATGGAGGCATCGCCCGAGGGAATCTTGTCGCGAATCACCGGCGCCGACTGCACGACGCCGTCCAGTACGATGGCGAGCTGGCGCTGCACGTTCGCCGCGGTCACCCGCGCGAAATCCGAGCGGCCCCTGGGCGTCATCTTCATGCTCACGCCCCACGCTCCAGGGTTCGTCTGCTCGAGGCCGACCTGCGCCTCGGCGCTGGCGACCGAGCCGCCGGTCATCTCGGGATCGCGCTTGAGCACGTAGAGCTGGCGTCCCGTCACGCCCTGCAGGCTGACGTCGCCATCGCTCCAGACCAGTTGCGTGTCCGCGGGCAGGATCGTATCCACCGGCGCGGTCGCCAGCAGCTTCACGACCGCCGGAACCTCCTCCTTGCGGATGAAGCCCTGGTCGAGCATGCGGCCGGTGAGCGGATGGCGGCGGATGAGCGAGTCGGTGCTGGTCTCGCCGTGCGTGGACAGGTAGCTGTCGAGGCGCTCGAACGAGGCCTTGGCCTCGTCGGGAGTCCGCACCAGCTTGAACTCGAGCAGGGCCGTCTTGCCGATCAGCTCGATGGCGCGCGTCCGGTCCGTGAGGCCGGGCAGCTGGATCGCGATGCGGTCCTCGCCCTCGCGCTGGATGAGCGGCTCGGCGACGCCGAACTGGTCCACGCGGTTGCGGATGATCTCCATCGCGCGGTCCGTAGCGTCCTTGGCCTCGGCGGGGCTCAGCCGGGACTTGTCCACCTCGAGGAGCAGTTGGAGCCCGCCCTGAAGGTCGAGCCCGAGGTGAACGGCGCGCTTGCGAAGGTCGGCGAGCTTCGCCGCCGGCTGCGCCTCCCGCTGCGCGGGAGTCATCGAGTAAAACTGGTACGAGGGCAGGAGGTACACGGCGGCCGCGACGGTCGCGATCACGACGAGCACCAACTTCCAAAGATCCGAGCGTGACATGGGACCCCCAGACGGTCGACCGCCGGGAAGGCATGCGTCCCTCCCGGCGTGCGCAGGACAGATTGAGTGGGTGAGTCTACGCGGCAGGTCGAGGAGGTGTCAACGCGCGGTGCACGTTTGAATTCCGGGCGTGGGTCATGTACGACCCGTCCGGGTTGGGGTGGGACGCTCCGACCGGGACTGGGTCGGGTTGGCGGCCCGGCCCGATTTCATGGACTGGCGTTACTTTGGGAGGTCGGGGTGAGGGAGTTTGTTGCGGCGGGTGAGGTGGGATCCCGGTCGGAGAGCCCCGAGCGCATCGCTTGCAACCCCGGTGCCAGCCTGACTTCGCGTGCGCAGGCCCGACTGCGGCGTTTCAGGCGCTCGCGCGCGACGCGCACGCGTCGCGCGCGACGAACGCTGGACGCGCGGAGGGCAACGTGAAACGGTGACGGAAGTTGACACCCCCGATGCCCCTGCCTATAGTGCCGCGCTCGTGGTACCGGGATTCTCTATCCTACGCGGAATGAGGAGCTTCCAACGCATGTTCACTCGCGTCCGGCTGGCGAGCGTGGCGTGTCTGCTGTTGCTCGCGAGCGTGACCGTGAGCTTCGCCCAGCAGCCTGATTCCACGGGATCGGCGCGCCCTGGCGCGCGCCCGAGACGGGGCTCGATCGGTTCGCAGCTCGGCAGTTCGTACATCTGCTCGGGCGGGGACTATGGCGTTGGAGCCCTGCCCAGGCTCTCGCTCGCAGGCACCTTCGGCTACGTGGTCTCGCCCCGGTGGCGCTGGCGCGTGAACCCGTACTTCACCTGGAACGCCTACCGCCCCGGCACCGCACTTTCGAGTTTCCCTGCCGTGAAGGTCAAGGATGACGTGCTCACGCAGTTGGTCGGCGCCAACGCGCAGGTCCAGCGCACGGGGGGCAAGGCGAACTGGGTCTGGCACGTCGGCGCGGGCCCCGCGATCTATCGCGTGGTCGTCCAGGACCACCGCAACGTGATCAAGGATCCGGAGACGTACGAACTTCACCAGGGCACCTACGTTGGCGCGACCGTCGAGTACGGCATCGAGCGCTTCATGCGTTCGCTGCCCAACACGTCGCTGGAATGGACGGTCGCGTACCAGACCGCATTCGCGAAGAGCGACAACCGCTTTCCCTCGGGATTCAACGGTTCGCCCGGCGCGATCGAAATCCGTTTCGGCGGGCACTACTATTACGACATGAGGGTGCCGAAGAAACCCGACGGGGTTCGCGCCCGGGCGCACTGAGCCGACCGAAGCCGCAGCGTCTCGCTGCGGCTTCGGTTCGTCCGGGAGGTTTTCGCGAGCGGTCGCGTCGAGCCGCGACATCGTGATCCAGGTGCCGATCGTGAGCGCCGCGGCGGCCCTGCGGTTGGGAACGTCGGGGCCGGCGCGCGTGATGAAGCGCTGGCAAAGCACGCCTGGCCCGGCGGCTCACGCTGCGTGCACGCCCCGCGATGCGTGGCTCCCGATTTCGGGGCCGTGTGAGTCCCGCGCTCGCGCTTCCCCCGGAACCCTGTCGGCGCTGTCCCAGGTCGCGGCGCTTCCGCGCCTTGCACCTCGCGCCGGCGCTCGCGCTGTTCCTCGCGGCCGCGAGGCTCACCGGCGGCCTCGTCCGGCGCGCCGGGCAGCCTGCCGTGCTCGGGGAGTTGCTGGCCGGAGTCGCGTGCTCGGCAATCCCGGATTCGCCGGCGCGAGCGGGCGGCGTTCGCTCACCGCCACGAGCGTCGGGATCAAGGCCCGCGTGCTGCGCGACCTCGGGCGCGCCCGGAGCGCGGAAGCGGGGATCATTCCCGGCGCCGCCGTGATCGACGACGTGCTCGGGCTCGTGATCCTCGCCGTCGTCGGCAGTCTCGTCGCGGCCGCCAACACCGGCAGGGCAACGTCGCTCGCGGGTATCGGATGGATCGTGCTGCGCGCGGCGCTGTTTCTCCCCGGCGCACTGTGGCCCGGGGCGCGCCTGTCGCCGCGCCTGTTCGCCCTCACCGCGAGGCTGCGCGGGCCTGGCCGCCTGCTCCTCACGGCGCGGGCGTTCCGCTCCCTGCTCGCGGCCGGCGCCGCCGCCATCGGCCTCGCGCCCATCGTCGGCGCCTGCGCGGCGGGGCCCATTCTCGAGCGCGTGCACCACGAGGACTTTTCGCCGGGGCGGGCAGCCGCTCGAGGAGTTGGTGCGGCCCCTCGCGGGATTCCTGGTCCCGATCCACTTCGTGACCATGGGGCTCCAGGTCGATCTCTCCAGGCTGTTCGGGCCGGCTCATGCTCTCGGGCGCACTGGCCGCCGCGGCCATTCCCGGCAGGGAGGCCTGCGCGCTCCGCGGATCCGACGCGCCACTCGACCGGCTCTCGATCGGCCTGGGCATGATGCCGCGCGGGGAAGCCGGGCTCGTCTTCGCCAACATCGGCCCCGGACTCGCGATTCACGGAGAGCGCGTCGTGGACCCGGCGTTCTTCGCCGCGGTCGTGCTCGTGGTCCTCGCCATCACCGTCGTGATGCCGCCCGCGCTCCAGTGGAGTCTGCGCCGCAGCCGCCCGCGCCCGCACGCCTGATTCGGCGCGCGCCATCGCCACACCCGGACTGCGCCCGGTCCGGCGATTCGGGCGCCGACGCCAAGGCCACCGCCGCCAAAACACGGGACCCCGGAAGCACGCTCCGGGGTCCATGACTGCCCCGCGCCGGACGAAACGCCCGGGCACGTCCGTCGGGCGGGCTCGTCAGCGACGGGGCAACTCGAACTTGAACGCGGGATTGATCTGGCGGATCTCGCCGACCACGCGTTCGAGATTCTCCTCGACCGCGGCGCCGGGCTGGTCGCGCCACGTGCTGTAGAGCTCGAGCAGCTCGTCCTGCTTCACGCGCAGGAGTTCCTGCTGCGAGTGCTGATCGATCGAACGCTCGAGGTGGTAGACCTCGCCGTCCGAGAAGCGCTTCATGAGATCGAGGTACTCGCCCCGCATGTGCGAGAGGATCCGCAGGTACTTCTCGAAGCCCGTCGAGAGCTTCTCCAGCACCTCGGAAACTCCCGCGTTCTTGCGGTGCATCTGTTGCGAGTACGTGTAGGCGAAGTGGTAGTACGTCTTGCCGCGGCCGATGTAGGCCTCTTCGCTCGGCTGCAACCGGGCGCGGGCGGCGCCGGCCGAGATCGGGTTGTCGAAGATGCCGATCGAGACGAGCAGGAAGTCGGCGTTGGTCTTGTAGATCTGGTACTTCAGCCGCGCGTCGGTCGAACTCGCGAGCCGCCGGAAGACGTCGGTGTCGTACTTGGAGAGGAACTTGCGGGATTGCTCCGCGTGCTCGGGGCTGATGAACGAGTGGAGCAGGTGCGCCAGGTAGACGTTGACGTCCTCGTCGTAGCACTCCTGGTTCGAGACCAGCCCCGTCTCCATCCGGCTGTAGAGCAGGCAGTTGATCATGAAGTAGTACGTGGGCTGCAGATCGCGGCTCGCGTCCTTCAGGTCAACGTATTGACGGGGATTCATCGCATCCCTCGGGGTCTGTCGCTGCGTCGGCCCACCGCGTCGCCCTGGCGTGGGGTCCGTCGCTCCACCCTGGCAACCTGCATCGGCTGTGCCATGAAAGGTGGGCTGGAGGGTTGCGCCGCAGGTCGCGTGATCGCACCGGCAAGCGCGCCCGCGGGGTGAAGACCAACGGTCGTTTCCAACGCAACTTCGCGCGAGAGCCCCCGGGCGCCGGGTCGGATGCCCCGAGTCGCCGGGTCCGCAGCTCCGGCGCGGCCGCTCCAGCGTGGGCGTTCGGCCCGCACGGCCCGCGGTGCAGAACGCAACCTTCCTTCGTGACCGGAAGGAAGTCTCGCTCGATTCGTTTCGTCACCGCGATGCGAAGCACCGGGTTACGGCCTCCCCGGGGCGCCCGCGCAGACGTCGCGTCGTGCACGACCCGGGACGCGCGCGAGCCGCCGGGGCGATCGCGGCCGAACCCGGCGGACACTGCCGGGTCGGGGCATGTCGATTGCCTTGTATGCTGTGGCTGTCCATCCCATCCTGAGGAGAATGCCCGCGACATGGCTCCCACCACCGACCGCACGCCGACCGCCCCGCCGCCGTCCGAGCGCGAGCCCTACGTGGGCCTGCGCTTTCGGCTGTGGCTGGCCTGCATCAGCGGCGGTGCGATCGCGGGCGTGGGGACGCTCTGGGTGCTGGGCACCCGCGTGGCCCCCGGCGCCGCCGGCGCGGGGGAGCTGCAGGGGTGGCTCGCGGGCGTCGCATTCCTCGCCGTGGGGTCCGGGATGGTCATTGCGCTATGGCTGGACCACCACATCGTCGGCCACCTGCGGGGCCTGGCGCGCGGCCTGTACAGCGGCCGGGTCGCCGAGCTGCGCGGGCTGCCCTCCGCCACGGGCTGGGGAGAACTCACCGAGCTGACCGATCTCGCGCAGGCGCTGCTGGTCCGCCAGCGCCAGAACGTACATGCCGGCCAGGAACTCGAGCAGTTGCGCGGCCAGCTCGCCGCGCTGCAGGCCGCCGTCGAGCAGTGGCTGCACACCGAGGTGTGGGACGCGCCGGCGCTGGCGCCGGGGCCGCTCGCGGGCATGGCCGAGGCGCTCGCTCGTGGTTTCGCGCGGCGCGGTTCGGTGGACGAACAGAACGCGCACGCCGCGCGCCAGGTGGCGGGCGAGCTGGTGACTGCCCTCACCGACGCGACCGAATCCGCCGAGCAGGCCGAACGCGGATTCGTCGAGGCGACCGCGATGCTGACCACGGTGCGCGAGCTGCAGCGCCTTGCGGGCGAACTGCAGGCCGCCCTGGGCGCCATGGGCGTGCCGGTGGCGGTGCCCGCGTTCGGCGAGAGCGGGGCGGCGCGCGAAGCGATCGAGGCGCTGGTCGAGGCGTCGCACGCGAGCGTGGAGTCGATCGGCCGCGGCATGCTCCGCGTGCAGGACGTCTCGGCGCTGGTGCAGCAGCTCGCCAACCGTGCCACGCTGGTCGCGATTCACGCGGTCACGGCGAGCTCCCGCGGCGACGGCCCGGGGAACGACCTGGGTGAGGAGCTCAAGCAGCTCGTCCGCGAGGTCCGCGAGGCGACCGATCGCACGACGGAGCTGGCGTTCGAGGTCGAGAACGCCGTCGCCGAAGCAAGCGAACGCATGCGCGGCGCGCGCGAGGTCGCGCTCGTGAAACTCGGCGAACCCGCCCCGGCGCCTGTGGCCGCGTCCGGCCCGCGCGCGCACGACGATTCGCAGCGGTTGCTGGAGCGCGTTCGCGAGATGGTGCAGGATGCCGCGAGCAAGGGGGAACGGCTCTCGGCCGCGGGCGAGCGCGCTTCACGCGCCGCGGAACGCCTCGCGCGCCGTGTGGCCGAGGAATCGCTCGAAGCGCAGGCGCTGGCCGTGCGCATGACGCCCGTCGGCTCGGCTGTGCCCGGGGACGCCCCGGCGGCGCACGAGCTGCGATTGCTCGACGACGCGCGCGGCGAGAGGCCCGGCGCGGCGGGCGAGCCCGACCGGCGCGAGGAGGAACGCCCGTGAGCGCATCGCAGGCAGGCATGCGTGAGATCGCGATCGGGCTCGCCGAGGCGCTGCGGCCGGCGCTGGTCGCGGGTGCGCCGCCAATTGCCGTCGTCGCCGCTCGCGACGTGGCGCAACTCATGGGGCTCGCGGGCCTGGACGCGGCGCTGGCGGAGCTGGCGCGGTACGCGCAGGCGCCGTGGCCCGTGGACATCGAGCACGTCGCCGACCGCATTGCGCGCATGGCCGAGACCGCCGCGAGCGCCGGCGACCTCCTCGCGTTCCACGACGCCGATCGCGAGCTGGGTGCGCTCGCCGCACAGCTGGCCGCGACCGAGTGGAGCGCGCCGACGGTGGCGACCGAAAGGGGCGTCGCGACGATCGCGGCCGGCGAAGCGTTCGCGGGCCTCGCGCTCGAGGCCTCGGACGATGCGCTGCAGGCGCGCGTGACGATGACCGTGGCGAGCGCGGTGCGCGCCGCGGTCGACTGGCTGGGCGCGGACGAAAGCCCGCGCGTCACGCTCGACGTGAACGATTCGGCGCTCACGCTCGGCGTCGACGTGACGCACGCGGGCGGCATCGGACCCGCCGGCGCGGTGCTCGCCGCCGTCGAGGGCAGCCTCGGGCGCGAAGCCGGCAGCCGCTGGACGATCCGCGTCGCCACGTTCACCGAACGCGCGTCCTACCTGTTGCTGCGGCAGGGGCGCTTCGGCGTCGCGCTGCCGTGGCACGCGGTCGCGCGTCTGCGCATGTACGCGCCGCACGAACTCGAGCGGCTCGTGGAGCCGCGGCTCGCGCCGCTCGGCACGGGGCCCGCCTGCGCCGGCGAACTGCCCGCCGCCCTCGTCGCGCTCGGACTGGCGCGCGCGTGGTTCGTCGCGGATCGCATCGTCTGGCGCATCGCCGCACGCGCCCGGGAGGCCGACGTCGCGGCCCCGTTCGCGGGCGGCACGCGCGTGGTCGAGGTCGAGAACGGCGAGTGCTACTGGGTGCTCGAGCCGGCGTGGCTGCTGCGCGGCGTCGCTCCGCAGGATGCCCCGCCACCCGCGCCGCGCCTGCGCGCCGGCGCGGCCACGCTCGCAGCGCCGCACGACGTGCCTGCACGCACGGCGAGCGCGCCCTTGCCCGCGCCGGCGGGGGAGTCGCTGGCCGAGGCCGTCGAGCGCGCACTGGCGCAGTTGCGGCTCGAGCGCGG
>CAIXRL010000512.1 GCA_903921835.1 Candidatus Eiseniibacteriota bacterium
ACCAAGACCGACTCGCGCACGGTGCTCGACATGAACGGCGCCGAGAACCTGCTCGGCATGGGCGACATGCTGTTCCTGCCCATGGGCAAGGCGGACGCGCATCGCGTGCACGGCTGCTTCGTCTCGGAGGAGGAGACCGTCCGCGTCGTGGACTTCTGGCGCGCCAAGGCCGCCGCACAGGCCGCGCCGCCGCCGCCGCCGCTCGCCACCGACGTCAACATTCCCGAGGGCGACGAGGACGAGGCGGGCGAGGACGGCTTCATGGACGACGAACTCGTGCCGCAGGCGGCGTGCCTCGTGGTCATGCACAACCAGGGCTCCACGTCGCTGCTGCAGCGCCGGCTCAAGGTGGGCTACTCGCGCGCCGGCCGGCTCATGGACCAGCTCGAGGAGCTGGGCGTGGTCGGGCCGTTCAACGGCAGCAAAGCGCGCGACGTGCTCGTGGACCAGAACTGGCTCCAGCAGAAGGGATTCGAGTGACGCGGCGCAGCCCCCCCGGGGCGCCGACGCTCGCGTTCGTGACCCTCGGCTGCCCCAAGAACCAGGTGGATTCCGAGCACATGCTCGGCGCGCTGGTGCGGGAGGGCTTCCGCACGGTCGCGGACCCCGGCGATGCCGACGTCGCGGTGGTGAACACGTGCGCGTTCCTGCAGAGCGCGGTGCGCGAGTCGCGCGGCGCGATCGAGGGGCTCGCGGAACTCAAGCGCAGCGGCCGGTTGCGCGCGCTCGTCGTCACGGGCTGCCTCGCCCAGCGCGAGGGCGCGGCGCTGCTCGAGCGCTTCCCCGAGGTGGACGCGGTGCTCGGCACGGGGCAGTGGAAGGACGTGGCCGGCGCGGTGAACCACGCGCTCTCCGGCGCGCACGACCGCATCGCCCGCACCGAGAACCCGGGCGGCGCGATCGCCGACCTGGCGCCGCGCGCCCTGAGCACGCCGCGCCACATCGCCTACCTCAAGATCAGCGAAGGCTGCGACCACCGCTGCACCTTCTGCATCATCCCGCACCTGCGCGGCGACCAGCGCAGCCGCACGATCGAGTCGCTGGTGGCCGAGGCGGAACAGCTCGCCGGCCTGGGCGTGCGCGAGCTCAACCTGATCGGTCAGGACACCACGGGCTGGGGCACCGACCTGCCCGGCACGCCGCAGCTGGCGGACCTGCTCCAGGCGCTCGACCAGGTCGAGGGGCTCGCGTGGATCCGCGTCCAGTACACCTACCCGCGGTTGTGGAGTGAGCGGCTCATCGAGACCTGGGCGAACGCGGAGCGGATCGTGCCCTACGTGGACATGCCGCTGCAGCACATCGCGCAGGACGTGCTGCGCACGATGGGGCGCGCGATGACCGAGCGCGACACCCGCGCGCTGGTGCGCCGGATCAGGGCCGGGATTCCCCGTGTGGCGCTGCGGACCAACTTCATCGTAGGGTTCCCGGGAGAGACTGAGGAGCACTTCGAGACCTTGCTGCGCTTCATCGAGGAGGAGCCGTTCGATCACGTGGTCGTGTTCGCCTACGAACGCGAGCCGGAGACGCCGTCGCACGCCATGACGCCGCGGGTGCCGATCAACACCCGTCGCTCGCGGCGCGCGCGACTGCTGGGCCGGCAGCAGCAGCTCTCCAGGGAGCGGCTGGGGGCGCGCATCGGCGAGAGGATTGCCGTGATGGTGGACGGACCTGCCGGCGGACGCGAGGGCCTGTGGGCCGCCCGCACCGCGGGCTCCGCGTGGGAAGTGGATGGTGGTGTGGTGGTGGAAGGTGAAGACCTGGTCCCGGGCCGGATCCTGCCGGTGCGCATCACTGGCGCGGCGGCCTACGATCTTTTCGCGCGCGTCGATCGGCCTGCCGATCCCGCGCTCAACATCTTGAGCTAGTCCGGACGATTCATGAACCGCGGGCTCATGAATCGTCCGGGCTCGATGAGGACCAACCGGATGCGTGCACGTTTGAGCGGGCTGCTGCTCGCGCTGCTGGCCGTCGCGTCCCTCGTGCCCGCCGCGGACGCGAAGAAGTTTCGCTACGCGAGCGGCCCGAAGGCACCCGCGGATTCGGCGCTGTCGGTGGGGAACTCCTACCTCGAACCCGTCGTGCGTTCACGCGGACCGCGTGTGCCCTACACCAACCTGCAGCTGACCGAACTGGTCGCGGACAGTGCCGCGGTCCCGGCCCTGTCCGGCATCCCGATCGAACGGGGCCAGCACGTCGTGCTCGCGCCCGCTCGCGACCATCCGCTCAACTTCGTCGTGGAACACGCGCTGCTGCGTGAACTGACGCGCCGCGGCTTCCAGGTCACCGTTCGCCACGGCGCGGTGCCGGACGACAGCGTCGGTGTGCTGTTCGCGCACGGCGGCGATCCGCTCGTCGAGTACACGCTGGGCTCGGCCAAGGTCTCGTACATCCGGCTCGTCG
>CAIXRL010000513.1 GCA_903921835.1 Candidatus Eiseniibacteriota bacterium
GCAGGTTGGCCGCGTCGCCGGTGCCGGCCGCGCCGCCGGCGCCGACCAGCGTGTGCGTCTCGTCGATGACCAGGATGATGGGCTTGGGCGAGGACTGCACCTCGTCGATCACCTGGCGCAGGCGGTTCTCGAACTCACCCTTCATGCTCGCGCCAGCCTGCAGCAGCCCCACGTCGAGCGTGCGCAGCGTCACGTCCTTGAGCGAAGGTGGCACTTCGCCCGCGGCGATGCGCAGCGCGAAGCCCTCGACCACAGCGGTCTTGCCCACGCCGGCCTCGCCGGTGAGGATCGGGTTGTTCTGGCGGCGGCGCATCAGGATGTCCACGATCTGGCGGATCTCCTCGTCGCGGCCGACGATCGGGTCGATCTTGCCGTCCCGCGCCTGCGCGGTGAGGTCCACCGTGTACTGCCGGAGCGCTTCCTGCTTGCCCATCGCCGCCGGAGCGATCGCGCCGCTCGCATCGCCAGGAGCCGCGCCGCCGCCGGTCTGCGAGCCGTCCGAGGCGCTGAGGCTCTCCTCGGGCGAGCCGCCCACGACTTCCTGCCAGCGCTCGGTGAGCGCGTCCGCGCCGACCTTCTCGAACTCCTTGGAGATGTTGAGCAGCGAGCTGCGCAGGCTGCGCGTCTTGAGGATGCCCACGACCAGGTGGCCCGTGCGCACCTGCGACTGGCCGAACATCAGGGAGCCGTAGACCCAGCCGCGCTCCACCGCCTCCTCGACGTGCGCCGAGAGGTCGCTGATGGACGACGAGCCGCGTGGCAGCCGGTCGAGCGACTCGGTCAGGTCCTTCGCGAGCGTGGAGGGGTTGAGGTTGAACTGCTTCACGATGCGGTGCAGATCGGAATCCTGGAGCTGGAGGATCTGGTGGATCCAGTGCACCAGCTCCACGTACGGGTTGCCCCGCAACTTGCAGAACACGGTCGCAGCCTCGATGGCGCGGTACGCGACGGGGTTCAGCTTGCCGAACAGCGAGGCGCGGTTGATCTCGGACATGGAAGGGTTCTCCTCGTGACCAGGGTTTCAGCCCGCGAGACTCACGGGATCGATGACGTATTCACTGGCGTCGCGTTGCGCGCGGCCGCTGAGCAGCCAGGCGTTCCAGCCCAGCCCGCTGCGCGCGTCCAGCTTCGTGCCGGGCACCTGCGCCTGCTTCAGGATCACCTGCACGTCCCACCACAGCTCGTCGCTGGTCCAGCTGCGCACGATCGCGACCAGCCGCGCGAGGCTCTCACGGCCCGGCAGGAGGCGCTCGAAGGTGGTGTAGTCCACGGGGCCGAAAACGATGCGGAACTTGCCGGCGCAGTCCCAGACGCGCTCGCCGAGCGTCGCGGTCGAGCCGAGCCCGCACTCGGCCAGGCCGAGGCGGCTCAGCATGCTTCCGGGCAGGTGGATCCAGTGGCCCGTGCACTCCTCGATCCGCACCGGCGCGCGGAAGTAGCCGGCGAGCACGCGCTGGAGCCCCTCGGCCGGCCGGGTCGGCATGGCGAACAGCCCCGCCCAGTGGAGGCGCGCCGCGTCGGGCAGCGCGTCGCGGCCGCGCAGCGCGTCCAGCCCGAGCCCCTCGAGGGCGCCGACGTAGAGCGCGAAGCGGTCCTCGCCCGCGCGGTCGGCCTGCGTCACGGGCTGCGACTCCGCCCACGCGCGGTAGAACAGCTGCAGCATGCGGTGATGGAAGAGGTCGGCGAAGCGCCGGAAGGTCGCATCGCGGAAGTTGCGCTCGCGCTCGCGGGCGTACTCGGTGAGGTGGAGCGGGAGCGGCCCGTTGGGGCCGAAAATGCCCAGGAAGTACTGGTCGAGCCGCGCGGGCCGCGCGCCGGCGCGTTGGAACGACGCAATGGTGGAGGGCGCGAACGCGAGCGTCGGCTCCTGCCCGAACCGCACCGGATCGTCGCGCAGCCGGGCGGATCGTCCAAAGCGCGGCTTGTCCGCGTGCATGGCCTCGAGCGCGCGCAGCGCGGTGTAGAGATGAAACGCCCACGGCTCGGCCTCGAGCCGCCCCAGCAGCGCCTCGGCGCCGGGCGCGAGCGGGGCCGAGGCCGCGGCGTCGCCCTGTTCCCGGGGAGTCCCGCTCACACCAGCGTCCGGTTCCCGATCCGGGCGGGCCAGCGCGCGATCTCGCCGCGGTCCACGGTGCGGAGCACGGTTTCGGTGAAGGAGTTGAGCGACACGTAGCGCGCGAAGAAGTGCTCGAGCACGGTGCCCAGCACGAACACGCCCGCGCCCTGGAACGCGGACTCGTCGAAGGTGAGCGCGATCTCGAGGCCGCGCACCCAGCTGGTCGCCGCGCCCTGCGCGACGCGCCGCAGCACCGGCCGGTGCGAGATGGAGCGCACGCCCTCGATCTGCTTGCGCACCGCCGGCTCGGCCAGGTCGCCGTAGAGCGCGAGCAACTCGCGCATGGCGGCCGCGCCCTGCTTTTCGTTGCTGTCGGCGAGCGAGAGGTAGTTGAGCGACAGGTGCCCGATGAGCCGCCACGCGGCCTCGCCCTCGGCCAGCGGTGCGTGCGGGCGCGAGGGCCCCGCGATCACGCGCACGCTGCGCACCGGCGCACCGGTGACCAGCGTGAAGTCGGTCCTGCCGGAGCCCGTGACGAGCAGCAGCGGCAGGTCCCGGTTCGTGCACAGCGTCTCGATCGCCAGCTGGCGCAGGTCGGAGCGGAACGGCGCCTCGCGCGAGTCCACGATCTGCAGGAACGCGTCGTTCCCGAGGTACCCCGAGCGCGGCCCCTGGGAACTCTGGCGCTCCGACATCATGCGCGGCACGCGGCGCAGCGTGAAGTACGCACCGGCCTCCTCGACCGGCATGTCGCGCATCGCGTAGAACGGCTCGAACGTGCGCGAGCGCTCGCCACCCTCGGCGTAGCCGGCCACCTCGAGCACGTCGTAGACCTCGTAGTCCATGGGACGCGTGCGGTCCGGGATGACCTGGTACTCGTACTCGCGATCGGTCAGGTGGATGCGGTCGGCGCGGCGCGGGAACAGGTTGACGGCCGGCGAGCAGAACAGCGCGAACATCGCGGCGTCCAGCGCTCCGTCGAGCACGGCGTCCGCGCGGTCGAGCAGCACGACGACGTCCAACTCGGGCTCGGCGCAGCGCCGCACCGCGGCCGCGAGGCCGGTCAGCTCGACGAACAGGAAGCGCTGCGGGAACGCGAAGTACTCCTGCAGCAGGCGGTAGCCGCTGAAGCGGCGGTTGCCCGCGGGCAGCAGTGCCTCGTCGTCGCTGAAGCCCATGGGGCGGACGGCGTCGCGGCCCATGACGTGGTGCCACGCGGCGGGCGGCTTCGCGGGCCGCGCCACCACGGAGACGGTGTTCGCGGCCAGCTGCTCGTACAGGCGCACCGGCATGCCCTCGCCGCCGGTGAGGTGGATCGAGACGCGGTCCAGCGCGAGCTGCTTGAACGGCGTGCCGTTGAGCGTGCGCAGCTTGAGCCGGATGGCGGCCTTGACCTTGCCGGAGCGGATCTCGGGCAGCGGCGGCAGGTCGGCGCCCGCGGCCGAGCCGGAGAAGCGCAGGTACTGGGCCTCGGCCACCTCGATGGGCCACAGCATCACGTCCTGCGAGGTGCGGTACTCGCACGGCGTCTGCTCGCCCTTGCCGAGCACGCTGCGCAGCGCGCTGCCGCGCGGGATCGGGATGCCGTCGGCGAGCGAGCCCTCGGC
>CAIXRL010000514.1 GCA_903921835.1 Candidatus Eiseniibacteriota bacterium
ACCGCGACCGAGAACGCCACCGGCACCATGAGCGAGAGCTGGCCCGCAAAGGTCATGTAGCTGGTCGTGAGCCCCTGCGCGCGCGATCCGAACCCGGCGCCGTGCGCCACCCACAGCGCGATCCCGATCACGGCGACCAGGGCGGACGCCGCGAAGTAGACCGCGAGCGCGCGCTCTCCCGCGCGCCGCTCCCGCGCGTGCAACGCCGCGAGCCCGACGAGCAGGGGGAAGAAGCCCTTCGTGATCCGCGGCCAGCTCCCTGCCGGGTCGAGCGAGAACGCGGACGCCAGCACGAGCGCGCCCATCCAGGCAAACGCCGCGCGGTTCACGGGCGTGGCCGGCCATGTGAAACGGCCGGCGCGCGCCATCGCGGCCAGCGTCAGCGCGCCGCACAGCGCGGTGGCGATCCCCATGGGCGCGATGGCGCCCGGCAGCGACGCCACCAGCAGCAGGAACGCGATGCCCGCCGCCCGGTCGAGCGCGTGCGGCCGCGGCGCGGCGGAGTTCACTTGCCCCGCTCGCGCTCGATCGCGCGCAGCAGCAGGTGCTCCTCGCGCGTCAGGTCGGCGCCCGCGAGCAGGTCGGGCCGGCGCGCGGCGGTGCGCCGCAGCGCCTCCTCGCGACGCGCCTGCTCGATCCGCTCGTGGTGGCCCGAGAGCAGCACCTCGGGCACCTGCCAGCCATGGTAGTCGGCGGGCCGCGTCCAGTAGGCGCAGTCGAGCAGCCCCGAGTGGAACGAATCGCTCTCGACCGAGTCGAACCTGCCCACCACGTCGGGCTGCAGCCGCGCGAGCGCGTCCACCACGCACAGCGCCGCGGGCTCGCCGCCGGAAAGGACGAAGTCGCCGATCGAGAACTCCTCGTCCACCAGGTGCCCGGCGACGCGCTCGTCCACGCCCTTGTAGCGGCCGCAGACGATCACGAGGTGATCGAGAATCGCCCACTCGATGGCCGTCCGCTGCGTGAACGCGCGGCCCTGCGGCGAGGTGAGCACGACGCGTGTCCCCGCGGGGCGCTCCGCCTTGCTGCCGACCGCGAGCGAAGCGAGCGCGCGATCAATGGGCTCGATCTTCATCACCATGCCCGCGCCGCCGCCGAAGGGCGCGTCGTCCACGGTCTGGTGCACGTCGTCGGTGAAGTCGCGCAGGTTCACCACGCGCACGTCGAGACGGCCCTTCTCGCGCGCGACCCGGATCATGCCGTCGGCCATCACCGGCGGGAAGAAATCCGGGAAGATCGTGACCAGCGTCAGCTTCACGAACCCAGCTCCTCGAATCCCGGCGGCAACTCCATGGTGATCACGCCGCCCGGCAGATCCACGTGCTTCACGAACGGCGCGATCCCGGGATACAGCCGCTCGCGGCCCTCGAAATCGACCAGGTAGAGCGGTTGCGCCGTGCTCGTGACGACGTCCCTGAGCACGCCGAGCGCGCGCCCGTTCTGGTCCACCACGCGCAGGCCCACGAGCTGGAACGTGTACACCACGCCGGGCCCCGGGTCGGGCAGCAGCGCCGCCTCGCCCCACAGCTCGCCGTTGGTGAGTTCCGTCGCGCCCTCGCGCTTCGATGTCCCCATGAAGCGCACGAGCATCCTCGCGTGCGTCAGGCGCGCCTCGCGCAGCGTGAGCGTGCGGCGGTCGTCGCCGCGACCGCGCCACTCCAGCGGGCCCATGGCCTGCAGCTCGTCGGGACTCAGCGCGATCTGGTCCACGTACATCTCGCCGTCCAGACCGTGCGGACGGCCGATCCGACCCAGGAAGACGAGGCTAATCCGCGATCTCCAGCGTCATGCGGCGATCGGCGAGTCCGGCCGCGGCATCGAGCGTGAGGCGCAGCGAGCGCGCGGTGCGCCCCTGCTTGCCGATCACGTGGCCGACGTCGTCGCCGTGCACGTGCAGCTCGAGCATGCCGCCATCGCCGGCCGACACGATCTCGCAGTCCACGGCGTCCGGATGGTCCACGAGGCCCCTGGCCATGTGCACGACCAGGTCGCGGAGCTTCTCGTCCGTTCCGTCGGGATCGCGGTGCTCACGCGAGGAGCGCGTCACCGGCGGCGGCGTGGCCGGACGCTCGGAGCGGATGATGACCGCGGCCTGCGCGAGCAGCGCGGGATCGTCCACGGGGCCCAGCGGCGCGCCGCCACCCTGCACGGACTTGGGGGCGCCGTACTTCACCTTCCGCTTCGGATTGCGGCCCCACTGGGGCTGCGATGGGTTCTGCGATTCGGACATTGGAGGTCGCTCGCCGTTTCGGTTGGGGTGATGGGCGCCGCCCGGGCGCGGTGCGCGCGGCCCCGGACTATACCGCATGCGCGGGGGGTGGTTGAAGCGCGGCCCGGGGGGCCGCCCCGGCCGCAACGGCGTCAGGCGCACCCCAACGGCCGGAGGCCACCCCGACGGGGCGGCCTCCGGTGTCCCTATCAGGCGGAGCGGGGCGGCCCGCTCCGAATCACCGCACGACCGCGAGCCTCGAGACCAGCGTGCGCCCCTCGGCGGCCAGCCGCACGAAGTAGAGCGCGCTGGGGACCGCGCGCCCGCCGCCGTCGCGGCCATCCCAGGCGATCGAGCGCTCGCCCGCAGGCAGCGGGCCATCCACCAGCGTGCGCACGCACCGCCCCTGCTGGTCGAATACGGCCAGCGAGACGCGTGCCGCGCGCGGCAGCGCCAGGCGCAGCGCGCTCTGACCGCGTAGCGGATTCGGCGCCGGCGCGGACAGCGCCAGCTCGCGCGGCAGCGCGCCGCTCTCGACACCGGCCGTCCCGCCCGGCTGCAGGACTGCGTACGCGCTCACGTTGCCGTGAACGTCCACGGCGCAGAGCTTGTAGATGGACGCGCCGCCCGCGACGTCCACGTAGCCGGTCGCATCCAGCGTCGCCACGAGGTTGTCCGCCGCCGGCGCGAACTCCGGCGTGGCGCCGCGGTGGAGCCGGTAGCCCGCCAGGTCGGCGGCCGGGCTCGCGTCCCACGCGAGCGACGCGGTGCCGCCCGCGTACTCGCCGCGGAACGCCGCGGGGGACGCCGGCGCGAGGTTGTCCACCGAGTAGCCCGAATCGGCGTCCGATTCCCAGTGCCTGCCCGTGGTCGCGGTCGCGGCCTCGACCATGAACAACGTGCGCGGGTTGCCCGAGCCGGTCGAGTCCTCCGCGGTGGCGACGCTCGCGCTGTAGCTGGTCGCGCCGGTCGCGGTGGCGGAGGCGACGTACTCCCAGTAGTTGGCCGGGCTGCCGAGGGCACCCGCACGGAACGACCCGAGCGCAGGAACGCCGCCCTCGGCGGTCAGTCGTGCGCCGCGAGCGAGCGCGGCCAGCGCAGCGCGGCGCGGGGCCTGACGCCACAGGTAGTAGGTCGAAATGGGCAGCCCGGGCAACGTGTCGAGCGGGCTGCGGTTCCAGCTGACCGTGACGTGGCCGCCCTCGTCGGCGGGGACATCGTGCACGCCGGTGATCGCGGGCTGGACGCCGAGATAGCCCCAGCGATCCACGCGCTGGGCGTAGATGTCCGTGGTGCTGCCGTTGCGGCCGTCCTGCCAGGCGATGATGGCTCCGCCCCTGCCGTCCGCGACGATGGTGGCGTTTTGCTGATCGCCGGCCGCGATGCAGAGGGGCACGCCGTTGGCCGTCCACTGGACCGCACCGGCGGCGGAGACGCGCTGGGCGTAGACATCGCGGTCGACGTTGCCGGCGTCCCTCCACGTGGCGATGGCGCCACCCATGCCGTCCGACACGATGGCGGGGATCACTTGATCGTCGCTGGCGGCGCTCAGGGCCACGCCATCGACCGTCCACTGGGGTGTGCCGCCGGCCGAGATGCGCTGGGCGTAGATGTCGAGGTTGCTGCCGCTGCGGTCGTCGTTCCAGGTGACGATGGCCCCGCCCGCACCATCCGAGACGATGGCGGGATCCCACTGATCGCCAACGGCCGTGCACAGGGCCAGACCGTTGACTGTCCACTGGAGCGCGCCGCCGGCCGCGAGGCGCTGCGCGTAGACGTCGCCGTTGCCACTGCGCGAGTCCCACCAGGCGACGATGGCCCCGCCCGCGCCGTCCGAAACGATGACGGGGTCGGAAGACACGGTGTTGCTGACGGTGGTGTGCAGGACCACGCCGTCGGCATTCCACTGGACCGTGCCGGCACCCGAGATCCTCTGGGCGTAGACGTCCCAGAAGCCGCTGCGGCGATCATTCCAGGTCGCGATCACCCCGCCCGAGCCATCCGAGACGAGGGTGGGGAACACCTGATCGCCGACTGCGACGGAGAGGGCCACGCCATCGGCCGGCCACAGGAGCGTGCCATTGGCAGAGATCCTCTGCGCGTAGAGGTCGTAGGTGCTCGACACACGCAGCAGGTCCCACCAGGCGACAATTGCCCCACCCGCGCCGTCCGAGATGATCGTCGGCGCACTCTGGATGCTGGCGGCGGTGCAGAGTACGACGCCATCGTACTTCCACTGGACCACACCATCGGCCGAGATCCGCTGGGCGCAAACGCACCACTGGTAGGGGCCGCGCGAGTCCTGCCAGGTGATGATGGCCCCGCCCGCACCGTCCGAAGCGATGGCGGGGTATTTGTGATCTTCAGCGGTGAGACAGACGGACACCCCGTTGGCCGTCCACTGGGGCTTGCCATCGGCCGAGAGGCGCTGCGCGTAGATGTCGTCCCCGCTCTGGCGGTTGTCCTCCCATATGACAATTGCTCCGCCCGTGCCATCCGGGACGCTGAGGGGGTATTGCTGATTGTTGACGGCGGTGCACAGCGGCACATTGACGACCGCGCTGTTGGGCCACGCTGCGTGCGCTGCCGGCGCGGCGCACAGGGCGAGCGCCACGACGGGCAGCAACCCACGGGTACAAAGCGCTCGGAGTGTCATGCCTACCTCACCACCACGAGGCGCCGGCTGATCGCGCGGCCCCCGGTCTCGAGTCGAACAAAGTAGAGCGCGCTCGCCACCGCGCGCCCGCCGTCATCGCGGCCGTCCCACGCGAACGGATGCTCACCCGCGGCCAGCTCGCCGTCGGCCAGCGTGCGCACGCGGCGGCCCTGCTGGTCGAACACGGCCAGCGAAACACGAGACGCACGCGGCAGCGCCAGCCGCAACGTCGTCGAGCCGCGCAGCGGGTTGGGCGCCGGCGCCGACAGCGCCAGCTCGCGCGGCAACGCGCCGGGTGGCACGTCCGCCGTACCGCTCGGCTGCAGCAGCGCGTACGCGCTCACGTTGCCGTGGATGTCCACCGCGCACAGCTTGTAGAGGTACGGCCCGCCGGCGACGTCCACGTAGCCCGTGTCCGCCTTCGTGACCACCAGGTTCCCGGCGCCCGGAACGAAGCTCGCGAAGAAGCCGCGGTACAGCCTGAACGTGGAAAAGTCCGCCGCGGCGCTCACGCCCCAGTGCAGCCGCGTCGTGCCGCCCAAGTACTGGCCCGTGAACGGTGCTGGCGCGGCCGGCGCCAGGTTGTCCACCGAATAGCCCGAGTCGGGATCGGAGAACCACCACTGGCCCGCGAGCGCACCGCGGGCCTCGATCATGAACGCGGTCCTCGGGTTCGCGCCCGCGACCGAGTCGCACGTGGTGGGCGCGACGTAGCTGTAGCCGGGGAAACCCTGCGCGACCTGCCCGTCCACCAGTTCCCAGTAGTACGTGCCCGCGGCGGACGTCGTGGTGCGGATCGCGCCGCGCGGCGCGTCCTGCGGGGTCGCCCCCGCGGGCAGCAGGCGAGTACCCCGCGCCAGCGCGGCCTGCGCCAGCGACGACGGCACCTGCCGCCAGATCCAGTAGTTGCTGATCGCGTACGCGGGGAACGAGTCCAGCGGGCTCGCGCTCCAGCACACGCTCACCTGCCCGCCCTGGTCGTTGGGCACGTCGCGCACGCTGAGGCTCGGCGGCTGCGCGCCGAGATAGCCCCAGCGGTCGACGCGCTGGGCGTAGATGTCTCCGGCGCCGCTGCGGCCGTCGCCCCAGGCGGCGACGGCCCCGCCCTCACCGTCCGTGACGATGACCGGGTACCCCTGATCACCGTTGGTGGTGCTGAGGGCCACGCCGTTGCCCGTCCATTGGACCGCCCCGGCGGCCGAGATCCGCTGGGCATAGACGTCGTAGTCGACGACATTGCGGCCGTCCTGCCACGCGACGATTGCCCCACCCACGCCGTCCGGAGCTGCCCTGAGGTTGGACTGGGTGCCGGTTGCGCTGCAGAGAGCCACGCCATTGGCAGTCCACTGGACCGTGCCGCCCGACGAGATCCGCTGGGCGTAGACATCCCCGGCATCCGTGCGGGTGTCGTGCCAGGCGAGGACGGCGCCGCCCGATCCGTCCGGGACGACGGCTGTGGGGCCGAACTCGTCGACGGCGGCGCTGCAGATGGTCACGCCGGCGGCCGCCCACTGGAGCGCGCCCACCGACGAGACCCGCTGGGCGTAGACGTTCCAGGTGCCGGTGTGGTGGTCATGCCACGCGATGATGGCCCCGCCCGCATCGTCCGAGGCGATGGCGGGGCCGTACGTAAAGGTGGAGACACTGCAGAGGCTGACACCATTGGCCGTCCACTGCGGCGTGCCCCCGGCCGAGATGCGCTGGGCGTAGGCGGTGACGCTCAGTGTGCGCCCGTCCACCCAGGTGACAATGGCCCCGGCCGCGCCGTCCGAAACGATGGCGGCTGCCCACTGATCGCCGGGGCTGGTGCACAGCGCCACACCATTTCCCGCCCACTGCACCGAACCGGATGCCGAGATTCGCTGGGCATAGATGTCGTAGCTGCCGCCGCGCTGGTCCTCCCAGGCGATGATGGCCCCCCCCGCTCCGTCGGAGGCAAGGGCGGGAGACTCCTGGATGGCGGTGGTGTTGGAGAGGGCGATGCCGTCGGTCGTCCACTGGACGGTGCCCTCGCCCGAGATGCGCTGGGCGTAGACGCTGCAAATGCCGCTGCGGTAATCCGGCCACGCGACAAGGGCCCCGCCCGCGCCGTCCGTGACGATGACGGGGTACAGCTGGTTGCCGGCTGCGGTGCAAATGGGCACGCCGCCCGCCGTCCACCGCACCGCGCCGGCCGCCGAGATGCGCTGCGCGTAGAGGTCCCAGTTGCCGGAGCGAGCGTCCATCCAGACCACGATGGCCCCGCCTGCACCATCCGAAACGCTGCTGGGAGACCGCTGGTCGCCCGTGGCGGCGGACAGCCTCACGTTGACGAGCGGGCTGTTCGGCCACGCGGCCTTCGCCGCGGGAGCAGCGCAGAGCGTGAGCGCCATCGCGGGCGCGAGCACACGGGTGCAAAGAGCTCGGAGTGTCATGCTCACCTCACCACCACGAGACGCCGGCTGATCGCGCGGCCCCCGGTTTCGAGTCGAACGAAGTAGAGCGCGCTCGCCACCGCGCGCCCGCCGTCATCGCGTCCGTCCCACGTGAATGGATGTACGCCCGCGGACATAGCGCCAGCGGCCAGCGTGCGCATGCGACGCCCCTGCTGGTCGAACACCGCCAGCGACACGTGCGCCGCGCGCGGCAGCGCCAGGCGCAGCGTCGTGACGCCGCGCAGCGGGTTGGGCGCCGGCGCGGACAGCGCCAGCTCGCGCGGCAGCAGGCCGAGCGGCGCGCCCGCCACGTCGGCGGGCAACAGCGAGGCGTAGGGGCCCGCGTTGCCGTGCGTGTCCACGGCGCAGAGCTTGTAGGTATAGGCCGCGTCGGCCGCGTCGGCGTACCCGGTGTCGGTGCGCGCCACGACGAAGCTCTCCGGACCGGGCACGAACGCGGGCTCGGCGGCGCGATAGAGCCGGTACTCGGCCAGGTCGGGCGCTGCGCTGGGCGTCCAGTGCAGCGCGGTCACGCCCCCGGCGCGCTGCGCCGTGAACGCGCCCAGCGCGGGCGGCGCCAGGTTGTCCACCGAGTAGCCCGAGTCCGGATCCGAACTCCAGTTGCGACCGGACACGGAGCCGCGCGCCTCGACCTTGAACGACGAGTACGCGTTCGCGCCGCCGGTCGAGTCCACGTTCGTCTGCGCCACGCGGCTGTACGTGGACAGCCCCTGCGCCGGCTCGGCGGTGACCTGCGACCACGTCGTCTGCCCGGGTTCACGCCGGTAGACCCAGTACTCGCTGATCGCGTAGTAGGGGAACGAGTCGAGCGGGCTGGCGTTCCAGCGCACCACCACGTTGCCGCCCTGGTCCAGCGAAACATCGCGCACGCTCACCAGGTTCGGCTGCGCGCCCAGGTAGCCCCACGCGTCCACGTGCTGCGCGTAGATGTCGCGGTTGCCCGCACGCGTATCCATCCACGCGATGATCGCGCCGCCACTGGCGTCGGACGTGATCGCGGGCACGGTCTGATCGCCCATCGCGGTCGAGATGCTCACGCCGTTCGCCGTCCAGTCCAGCCCGCCCAGCCGGGTGACGTGCTGCGCGTAGATGTCGGCCGACGTGCCGTTGCGCGAGTCCTGCCAGGTGACGATCGCGCCGCCGTCCCCGTCGGTGGCGACGGCCGTGCTCGCCTGGTCGTTGACCGCGCCGCACACCAGGACGCCGTTGGCGGCCCACACCGCGGTGCCGACGTCGCTGACGCGCTGCGCGTACACGTCAGCACTGCCATTGCGCCAGTCGAAGGTGTAGAAGACGGCGCCGTTCTGGCCGTCGGACACGAGCCCACCGTTCCACTGGTCACCGGTGGTGGCGAACACCGGCACGCCCGTCGCAGTCCACTGCGCCACGCCGCTGACGTTGACGCGCTGCGCGTACACGTCGCGGTTGCCGGAGCGCATGTCGGTCCAGCTGACCACGGCGCCCGAGGCGTCGTCGTAGATCGCCATGGGCACCGACTGGTCGCCGGTCGCGGTGCACACGGCCAGACCATTCGCCGTCCACGAGATCGTGCCGGAGGTGAGCACGCGCTGCGCGTAGATGTCCTGGTTGCCGTTGCGCGCGTCCTGCCAGGCGATGATGGCGCTGCCGCGCAGGCCGTCGTTGGTCACGACAGGGGCCGTCTGCGCCGTCGCCGCCGTGCAGACGCCGAGCCCCCCCGTGCCAAAGAGCTTCGACCCGGTGCCGTTCAGGTGCTGCGCGTAGATGTCCGCGCTGGTTCCGCTGCCCTGCTGCCACGCCACGATCACGCCCGCGTGAGTGTCCCCGCTCATCGCCGGGCTCAACTGGGGGCTCAGGGCCAGGTGGGTGGCGAGCAGGATACCGTCGGCGGTCCACTGCGCCACGCCGGAGGGATCCAGCCGCTGGGCGTAGATACTCGTCGCAGTTGAGCGCCCATCCACCCACGCGATGTACGTGCCGAGCGAGCCGTCCGCCACGATACGCACGTCGGTCTGGTCGCCCGTCGCGCCGCACACCAGCACGCCGCCCGCCGTCCACTGCGGAACGCCAAGGCTGTTGTAGCGCTGGGCGTAGACATCGGCGTTGCCGCCGCGCCAGTCGAACCACGCCACGACGGCGCCACCGGCCCCATCCGAGGCGACGACCGGGTTCCACTGGTCCCCACTGGACGTGCACACCGGCACGTTGATGGTGGGATCATCTGGCCAGCCGGCCATCGCGACGGGAATTGTCACCGCGAAGGACAGAATCCCAAGGGCGACGGCACACACCCGGGGCGCAAGTGGAAACACGGTCGGCCTCCAGAGGGAATGGTCACAGTGAAGCAGCGAATCGGTTGTGCACCGCAGATTGTGGATGGCCGCGCCGGAACCCGCAAGCCGTGGCCACGTGGTCGCAGAATGCGCGCGGCCCCCACGATCAGGGTCCATCCGCGATCTTCGGCGCACAGCCCTTCAACTGGCTGTGACCCCGGGATCGGGATTCCGTCGGCGGAAGGTGGCCGATAGGGCAGGCTCACTGCGACGCTTCCGGGGTGGCGGGTGGTTGCGCCCGCGGCCACCGGGCTGAGCTAGCCCGGAGTATTCATGAACCGCCAGCCGAGAGTGCGAGATGTGCGTCAGCGGCAAGAAGATCGACCGGCCGCGCCGGAACCGTGTTGCCAACACGATGAGGACAGCGGCCGGTCGAGCTTCGCCGCGGATGACGCGCAGATCGCGCTCGCAGGCGGCGGGCTCATGAATACTCCGGGCTAGCCCGGGCTGGAAGAGCCCGGGCCGCATCCAACAACCGGTACGTCACGCGCCGCCGCGGTTCCCGCGGGGGCAGGCATGGGAGGAAAGGCATGGCCATCTCGATCGTGGTTCCGCAGCTGGGCGAGAGCGTCGCCGAGGGTACGGTCGCCAGGTGGCTCAAGGCCGTGGGCGACAAGGTGCGCAAGGAAGAGCCGATCGTGGAGATCCAGACGGACAAGATCAACGTCGAGATCCCC
>CAIXRL010000515.1 GCA_903921835.1 Candidatus Eiseniibacteriota bacterium
GGAAGGACCTGCGCGACGCCTGCGGCTACCTGCACGATGTGTTCGTGGATCCTGCCGCACGTGGGGCGCACATCGGCGAGCGGCTCGTGCGCGCCGCGATCGAGTGGCTCGAGTCGCAGGGCGCGCCGCGCGTCGTGCTCATGAGCGCCGCGCGCAACGAGGGCGCGCAGCGTCTGTTCGAGCGGCTCGGCTTCCGCCGCACGATGGTCGAGATGACGCGCGAGGCCGGCGCGGGCGACGCGGAACGCTGAGCGGGCGTCGCACGCGGCGAAGCCCTCCCGCGCACGCGAGCGCCGACCCGCGGATCGCGGGCCGTTCGCGCCGCGCGGCGATCCGCCCGGCCGCGCGGCCTCACTCGCCGCGGACGAAGTGCGGCAGCTCGGCCGGGATCTCGAGCGACAGCTCGACGAAGCCCGCATACGCACCGCCTCGATACCACGGCGACTGATAGATGAGCTTCTTCACGCCGTTCTTCTCGATCGTATAGACGTTCCTCTGTCCGGCCGCGAGCATTCCCGCCAGCCGCGCCCGCGCCTGCTCCGGATGGCACGCCAGCACGCTCGACCCGATCAGCGCCCGCCCGCCGTCGGCGGCGAACACCGCCGCGGCCCTGTCGTTCATCTCCAGGATGATCCCGGCGGCGTCGCATACCGTGACCGCGCCGCCGAACTCCTTCACCCATGCTGATTCGATCACCATTCCCCCCTGGGCTCGCCCGGAGCCTTCGTGTTGAGCCCGCACCCTGCGAGCGCGACCTGCGCGCCATCCGTTGCGAAGCTGGGCCGGCCGCCATCCCCATCGCATCCCCGACACGGCTCCGGCTCTCCCGGGCGATCCCGGGAGACCGCCCAGAAGGCGGGGCCGGCTGCCGCACATCACACACCCCGGGCGTGGACGCCCTTCTCGTGAGCGTATCACTGGTGCCCGCGCCGGCCGGAGCCGCACGCCGCGCCTGCGGGAGAAGGAGGCGGGCCCGGCCCGAAGCGGGCCGGCAGCAACAGCGGTCCAGGAAGATCGGCGAGCCTCCCGTCCCTGCCTGGCCCCGGCCATGCCGTGCGACTCGAGCCAGCCGGCGCCGCTGCGCCCCACCCGCCTTCGCCCCTCGCGCGCGTCGACCAGTCGCTCCTTGGATCCGGGGCGGTTCGGGACCCGGACATGTACGCCCAGGGCCTGGCCCCGCGCCCGGCGCTGCCAGGTCGGCGCCACTGGGCAGCCCCTCCCCGGAGCGGGCTCCTGGGCACTCCTGCATTCCGTTGACCATCGGCGGAGGCGGCGACTTTCGAAACACCCGCGCCAGCAGGTGCGCGATTGTGATGTCACGCAATGGCACGCAATGTCACGCAATGGCACCCAATGTCACGCGATTGCAACGCCATACTCACACTGCTAAGGTCCGCTTTGGCCTCTCCGCTCTGCGGGCAGAGCCCCGCACTGCGGGGCGAGCCCCACGCCCTGAGGCCGCCCCGGCACCCCCCGCGCCGGGTTCCTCGGAAGGAGTGATGGCCGGCCATTTCGAAGCCGGGCGCGGGGCAGCCTGCTCCACGCCCGCCATTCCACCGGGCCATCGCCTCCCAGCATCCACACATGCACAGCACCTGGAGGAACTCTTCATGCATTTCATCACACGCTTTGGCGCGAGCGTCGCGCTTGCGCTCCTCGTGGCGGGTACGGCGCGAACAGCAGCAGGGAGCGAGAAGCCGTACGAGCCCATGCGCCCCTACATCGCCACCAGTGCGACCGCGACGTCGTGCTACGTGGGCCCGACGGCAAACCTCTGCATTCCGGTGGATTCGACGTTCACGACGGCCATGTTCAGCAGCGCGGCGTGCAGCGGCCCCGCGAACCCGGCCGACCCGTGCAGCCGCAACGACGATGACTTCGCCGTGGCCCTCAATCTGCCGTTCACATTCCACCTCTATGGCCAGGCCTACACGCAGCTCTACCTGAACAACAACGGCAACCTGTCGTTCAACGGCGGATACTGCGCGTTCACCTCGACCGGATTCCCGGTGAGCGGCTATCCCATGGTGGCTCCCTTCTGGGCCGACGTCGACACGCGCAACACGGCGAGCGGGGTCGTGCACTACCGCCTTGACCAGCACAAGCTGATCGTGGCCTGGGATCACGTCGGCTACTACAGCGACCAGGCGGACAAGGTCAATACCTTCGAGGTCATCCTTTCGGACGGCACCGATCCCGCGGTCTCGCGCGGCAACAACGTTTGTATGTGCTACGGCGACATGCAGTGGACCACCGGGAGCGCCTCGGGAGGGTTGGGCGGTTTCGGCGGCACAGCCGCGACCGTTGGCATCAACGCGGGTGACGGGATCAACTTCTTCCAGATCGGCCGCTTCGATCACGCCGGGGCCGACTATGACGGCCCGGGTGGCGTGAACGATGGCGTCGACTACCTCGACAACCAGCGCTTCTGCGCCAACGTCAGCGGCGTCAACCCGAACATCCCGCCGGTGGCCCTCGATTTCCCCTCCTCGCTGGTGGATTCCGTGTGCGTCGGCGACACGCTGATGGAGAACACGTCGTTTGCCGCTCCGGAGGTGGGGCAGACCGTGGTGACGTCGGTCGACCTGGCCGGACTGGCCAATGCGACCGTTTCCACGATCTCGGGCACGCTTTCCACGCAGCGACTCACGTTCCTTCCGGTCGCGAGCCAGGCGGGCACGCACATGATCCGCTACATGGCCGTCGACGACGGGGCTCCGCCCGAGACGACGGTCGTCGATCTGGCGATCGTGGTGACGAACTGCCACCGCTGCCTGCCCTCGAATCACGCACCGCAGTTCATTGCGCCGACGCCGGCGTGCGGCAGCACCATCCAGGGGTTCGTGAATCAGGCGGTGGGCCTGCAGGTCGCGGCCTCCGACGCAGAATCCCTGGACGTGGTCACGCTGTCCGCGACCGGGATCCCCGGCGCCGCGGTGCTGACCACGACGCTGCCGGCCATGGGCAATCCGGTGGGCACCCAGTTCTCGTGGACGCCCACGGCCGCCGACACGGGCCTGCACCTCGTGACATTCCTGGCGGGCGACGGCTGCGACAGCACGGCGTGCACGTTCACCATCAACGTGCTCGCGCAGCGCGTGTGCCCGAAGACCGCGGAGTACTGGGAGGATCACCGCGCCGCGTGGCCCGTTGATTCGCTGCGGCTCGGCAACCCGGTCTACGGCCCCGCCAAGCTCGCGCGATTCCTGGACGAGGAGCGCCGCGGGCGGCACGAGCGCGATACCGATGTGACGACCCTGCGCCTGGCGCGGCAGCTCGTCGCGGCGAAGTTCAACCTGCTCCTCGGCGCCGACGCGCCCGGGATCGACTCGCTGGTCGCGCTGGCCGATTCGCTGATTGGCGCCCACTCGCTGCCGTACGAGATCCACTGCGATGGCCGCGGAGGACGTGATGGAGCGGAGGCGCAGATGGGCGGCGACGACTCGCGCGGGCTGTTGCCGAACTGCGGCGGAGGCGGCGTCGTGAGTGGCTGCGCGCGAATGATCCGTCAGATCGATCAGATCACCGACGTACTGGCGAGGTTCAACAGCGGCCACCTGACTCCGGATTGCCACGACGGATGCCACCACGGCGACAACCGGGGCGGCGACCTGGGCGGCAGAATGCAGGGCCAGCCCACGGACGCCGGCGCACCGGTCGGAAGCCTGGAGTTCACGGTGAACACGCGGCCGAACCCGTTCCACGGATCCACCACGATCGTGTACACGCTGCCGACGAACGAAAACGTCCGGATCGCGCTGTACGATCTGCAGGGTCGCGAGCTGCGCGTGCTGGCGGATGGCGCCATGTCCGCGGGCGAGCACCTGGTGCCCTGGGACGGCACGGACGCATCCGGCCAGCGGGTGAAGAACGGCGTGTACTTCTACCGCGTGATTGCCGGCCAGTACAGCAGCGACAAGAAGCTGGTGGTCCAGCAATAGGCGGGACGTTTCGCAAGCAGGAGTGATGCGCGGAGCATGGCCGCCCCACCCGGGGCGGCCATGTCCGCATTCGCGGCACGCGCCGGCGGGAGGCGGGCACAGGCCCCGGCACCCGCGGCGAAGACGACGTCGAGCGGCTCGATCGGGCAGCGCGTGGGAGCTCGATCATCGAGTCCGGGTTCTGGTGCGGACTCCGCCGCCCGTCCCGCCCGCGAACGCCACAACACGGCACCGGGCCGCGCACTGATGCTTGCGGGACGGGCGCTCCCGGGCCCGGGGAATCTCCCCGTCTGCGGACCGGCGCTCGCGCCAGGGACAGGCGGAGCGGCCCGGCGGATAGCTCCGCCGGAACCGCTCGCCGCACGCCTCCCGCCTTGCGTGGCGTCGGCCCGGAAGTACCCGCCGCCCAACCGCCACCACCCGGATTCCCTGCGGGAACTTGCGCCGGGCCGGGTGACAGCCCGCGAGCCTGGGCGCACACTGCGCGTGGCCGCTCCCCGGCGGGGGCCGGGCGGGCGTCGCCGTTCACCCACCACGGTTGGGCCGCGCCATGCGTCGTTCCCGTCACGTCCTCGTCCTTGCGGTCGCCCTCGCGGCGATCGCCGCGCTCCCGGGCTCCCGCACCGCGCGCGCGGGCACGTTCGACGAGTTCCGCGTTCCCGAGCACCACGCGCTGCAGTGGACCGGGTCGCTCTCCGGCAGCGCCGGCTGGGGCTCCGGCTTCCAGGATCTGCGTGAAGAGTGGAGCGGCTCGGGGCAGACCGACGCCGTCACGCAGGCCTCCGGGCTCGCCGAGTCCGAGGCCGGGCTCGCGACGTGGAGCGCAGCCGCCTCCGCGGGCGGCCACCGCTCGCACGACCTGCAGCACTCGATGCCGGCGGGCCCTGCGAGCTGGATGAGTCAGGAGCAGTGGGCGCACGATCTCTCGGAATCCTTCGCGCTCGGCGGGACCCTGCGCTGGTGGCCGTCCCGCGGGCCCGCGCACGGCGTGGTCGCGGCCACCGCAACCGGCGACTACGGGCAGGCGTGGAGCTGGACGCGGCTCGACCGGGCCAGCTTCGCAGGCGTACCGCCCCTTCCCATCCAGCGATCCGAGGAGAAGACCGAACGACGGACCTGGAGCCACCTCGTCTCGGCGTCGGCCGGACTCGGCATCGGCCGCGCGCGCGACGTGACCGGCGCGTACGAAGCGCGGTTGCTCGAGGACCGGCTGCGCGAAGCGGGCGGGATCACCCGGCCGCTCGCGGCTGCGACGCGCCGCGACCTGGCGGCGCTGATGACCGTGCGGCAGGACGTCGAAAGCGCGCACGAGCGGCCCGCGGCGGCGGTCTGGGGCGAGATTCACCGCATCCTCTCGGCCGACGGCGCTCTGCGGGATCCGGCGCTCGCGGCGGACGAGTGGTTCCGGCTCGCCGAGCCGTGGTTCGGCCGCTCGAGCCGCGTGGACGCCGCACACGTTCCGGTCTCGCCGGTCCTGCGTCTGCGCGGCTGGACGCTGGAGGCACGCGTCGAGGGCCGCACCGGCCAGAGCGTGGCCCGCTTCTCATCGGACTACGCCGCCGGCATGGTTGGCGACGACCCCGGCGATTGGTACCTGCAGTCCCGGGGCGCGCGCGATGCGACCTGCCAGGACCGCGGGGTGGCCGGACTGGCGGGCGAGGCGCACTGGCCGCTCGGCATGCGCGTGCAGGCGGACGCGAGCGGCTCTGCGCTCGCGGACCTGCGGCCGGGGCAGCACGGAATCGAGCAGCACTCGGCGGCCTCCGCGGGCTGGATGGCCGCGCCGCGCTGGCTGGTCACGCTGCGCTTCGCGCAATCGCGCACCTGCTTCTCGGGCACCGGCACCTCGCTGGCCGACGACGTGTGGGCGGTGCAGTACGGCACGACCGCGGAGTACGCAGTCACCGACCACATCGACGCCCGGCTGGACTTCGTGCAGACGCACGCCCGCACGGGGCTCGGCGCGTTGCCCGTGGCCACGAGGTGGGAGCTGGACCACAAGGGCAGCCTGACGTTCGGGCTCTCGTACCGGTTCGCGGGCCGCGCGAGCGCGCCCGGGATGTTCCCGGCGGGAGCGCGCTGAGCCGCGCGTCGGGCGCCACGCCCCCTGGCGCGCGACACCCACGCGAAACGGCCCCCGCGGATCGCTCCGCGGGGGCCGTTCGTTGTGCTTCGTGCGGTTCGTCTAGAAGTCCTCGCCGCCGTAACCGCCGCCGCCGCCGCC
>CAIXRL010000516.1 GCA_903921835.1 Candidatus Eiseniibacteriota bacterium
GCCATCCACGACCACGGCTTCAGCCGCGGCGCGACGCCGCGCTCGGCGCTCGGCAACGCGCTGCAGGATGCCGACCGGCTCGAGGCGCTGGGCGCGATCGGCCTCCTGCGCTGCGTCTCGACCGGGGTGCGCATGGGCGGCGCGTGGTTCGACGGCGACGACCCGTGGGCCTCGTCGCGTCCGCTCGACGACACGCGCTTCTCGGTGGACCACTTCTTCACCAAGCTGCTCGGGTTGCCGGCCACCATGCGCACCGCCGCGGGCCGCGCCGAGGCCGCGCGGCGGGCGGAGCACCTGCGCGCCTTCCTCGCGCAGCTGGCTTCGGAGCTGGACGCGTCGCTGCCGCAGGGGTGACCGCCGGGCGGCGCGGGCTCCCGGCCCGCGCCGCCCGCCGCCTCACGGCAGCGCGGCGTGGTGGGTGAACAGTGCGATCGCGCTCACCGTGCCGCCCGTGAGGAATGCGATCCCCATCCACGCGGGGGCGCTCAGGCGTGCCGCACGCAGCGTGAGGACGGGAATCGCAGTGAGCGCCAGCGTCGTCGCGGCGACCCAGGGGCTGCGCAGGAGCAGCCCCCAGACGAGCGTCGCGAGCGCCGCCGCCGCGAGTCCCGGCAGCAGGCGCGGCCTCGCCGCGGGGCGCCGGAAGCGAACGTCGAGCGAGTCCGTATCCATGGCCGTCACCACATGCACGCGTAGGCGCCCACCGCGCACACCGCGACGGCGCAGCCGCCGATGGCGGGAGGCGCGAGCGGTCCGAGGACCGACCCCACCACCACGCACGCGGCCCCGCCGGCGCCGCAGGAGAGGACCGCGCACTGCAGCCACTTCATGAGCGAGTGATGGAAGTCCGAGGTGCTCACGATGTAGTTGTCGGGCCGCGTGGAGTTCATGTCGGTGGTCGTCACCATGCACTCGATCCCTTCGGCCACGTCAGGCGCCAGCTGCACCTCGCCGGTCGCGATGTTCACGTCGAACACCGCGCTGGCCACGGCCGTTTGCAGCGCAGTGCCCGCGGGATCGCTCCTCACGATCACCAGCGGCGCCCGGGACGGGTGCAGCGGATCGAGATATGCGAGCGTCACGCAGACGTGCCCATCGGCGACCCTCGCCATGTCGGCTTGCGGAGCGCGTGTGAACCCGGCGGCGGCCAGGTGCTGCATCGCGATCTGTGCCGAGGGCAAACGGAGCGCGGCTTCCACCAGCGCCGAGGGTGGCGCGCCAGGGTCCGCGGGCAGGGCGTTCGGCGAGGTCTCGAGCACCAGGGGCTCGGCCAGCCGCGCGCGCGGCCCCGCGTGCGCGGATGAGGTGGCGCTGAGCGTGAGCGCGAAGAGGGCGAGCAGCATTCCAGGATGGCGCATGTTCGTGATTCTCCGTGGGGGCGGGAGACACGCGGGGGCGCGTGCGACGCCGGTCCGCCTCGTGGCGAGGTCGCGCGGCGGACGTGTGCCCGGGGTACCCGCGACGCTGCATGCGAGGTGCCACACCGGGAGGGCACGCAACGTCGTGCGCGTGCGTGCCACGCCATGGCCCTGGCCCCGCACGGTGGAGACGCGTTGTCGCCGCTGTGCGCGCTGAAATATGAAAACGCCGCCCCGCGCGGAAGGCGGAGCGGCGTTCGGAATACGTGCGGCGGAATCGTGGAGAGCGAAGTCGGGCTAGCCCGGATCATTCATGAGCCCGCCGCCTGCGAGCGCGATCTGCGCGTCATCCGGACCCACCTTCGGTGGGTACCCCGAAGCTCGACCGGCCGCTGTCCTCATCGTGTTGACAACACGGTTCCGGGGTACCCACCGAAGGTGGGTCCGGCCGGCCGATCTTCTTGCGGCTGACGCACATCTCGCGCGCTCGGCTCGCGGTTCATGAATACACCGGGCTAGCCCGAACGATTGGTCCAAAGGTGCCGGCCGAGCGACGACGCAGAGGTCCTTCGCACGCGGCACACACGCGGCGCGCCTCCGCTCGAAGCCGTCCGCGTGCTATCCTGCGCGGCAATGCCTCCGGGACAGGACGTCCTCATCGATTTCGAGAGCGCCAGCCGCCACGAGTGGCTGTTGACGGACGGGATCGGCGGCCACGCCGCCGGGACCGCGTCCGGCGCGCCCACGCGTCGCACCCACGCGCTGCTCACCGCCGCCTCGCCGCAGGGTGCGCTCACCGCGCTCGTGCTGCGCTTCGAGGAGAAGCTGGCGATCGGCTCCGCGGTGCACGACCTGGCAGCGGCGTTCGTCGGCGGTCGCGCGCGCGCGGGGGCGTTCGCGCAACTCGAGTCGTACACCGCCGATCCGGCGCCCCGCTGGCGCTGGCGCTTCGACGACACGGTGGTGGAGAAGTCGCTGCGGCTCGTGGACGGCCACGCCGCGCTCGTCGCCACCTGGACCCTGATCGCGGGCGCGGGCTGCAGGCTGAGCGTCGCGCCGCTGCTCACCTCGCGCGCGCCCCGGGGGCTCCTGCGCGAGACGCCCGACTTCCGCGGCGCAGCCAGCGGCATTCCCGGACGCGTGCGGCTCGAGACGCTGCCGGGCCAGGGCGGCGTCACGCTCTGGCACAACGGCGCCTTCCTGCCCGCGCGCGGCTGGGCGCGCTCGCTGGCGTATCCGCTCGAGTTCGCCAGCGAGGACGACGGCACCGCGCCGGAGATGCACGAGGACGCCTTCGTCCCCGGCTGGGTGCAGGGCCCGCTCGCGGCGCCGGGCGCGACGCTCCACCTGGTGCTCTCCCCCGAGGAAGGACTGTTCCGCGCGCTCGCCTCCGCGGGCCGCCTGGGCGCGCCGCCCGCGCGCACGC
>CAIXRL010000517.1 GCA_903921835.1 Candidatus Eiseniibacteriota bacterium
CCGGCGGCTGCGGCGGCGGCTGCGGCGGCGGCGCGCCCCCTCACCTTCGCGCGCCCGGATCCCGATGTGTTGCGCTTGACCATCCGTTCGATTCTGGGGTGGGGCAGGTTCGGGGGCAAGACGATTCCCCGCGGCCCGGTCCGCACTGCACCCGGCGCACCCCGCGGCCGATAACGCCAGGGTGCGCCACCCGTGGTGACAGCACGAGACGTCGCGCCTAGAATGCCCCGCGCGCCGTCCAACCGACCCACCCACCGCTGATCCGGAGCCGCAATGCCGCCCCGTTCACCCCACGTCGCCTACTTCTGCATGGAATACGGCCTGAACGAGTCCTTCCCGATCTACTCGGGCGGCCTCGGCATCCTGGCTGGTGACTTCATCAAGGCCGCGCGCGATCTCCAGCTGCCCATGGTTGCCGTCGGCCTGCTCTGGGCCCGCGGCTATTGCGTGCAGCGCATCGGCGCCGACGGACGGCCCTACGAGGAGTTTCCCGGCTTCGACGCCGACTTCCTGCAGGACACCGGCGTGCGCGTGCGCATCCGGGTGCGTGGCGCCGAGGTGCCGTGCCGCGTCTGGGTGACCGAGAAGTTCGGCCACATCAAGCTCTTCCTCATCGATCCCATCCGCCACGAGGATCGCTGGATCACGCACCGGCTCTACGAGGCCGGCACCGATACGCGCATCGCGCAGGAGATGCTGCTGGGCATCGGCGGCGTGCGCGCGCTGAACTGGCTCGGCTACCCGATCGCGACCTACCACTTCAACGAAGGTCACGCCGTGTTCGCCGGCATCGAGATGATCGCCGAGGAGATGGAATCGGCCATGCAGTTCCCGCAGGCGTGGGAGGTCGTGCGCCGGAAGATCGTCTTCACCACCCACACGCCGGTGAGGGCGGGCAACGAGGAGCACGCGGTCGCGGACCTGCGCCGCATGGGTGCGTGCCTGCAGCTGTCGGGCTCCGAGATGCGCGCGATCGGCGGCGACCCGTTCAACATGACGGTGGCCGGCTTGCGCCTCGCGCGCGCGGCCTGCGCGGTCGCACAGCTCCACGGCGAAACCTCGCGCGCCATGTGGGCGGGCGTCGCGAACGCCTGCCCGATCGGCGCGATCACCAACGGCGTGCACCAGCCGACGTGGCAGCACCCCGACGTCCGCGCCGCGGGCAGCGATCCGGACAGGATCTGGGCCGCGCACGTGAAGGCCAAGCAGGCGCTGCTGGACGAGGTCGAGGCCCGCCACGGCGTCGCGCTGGAGAAGGACGCGCTGCTCATCGGATTCGCGCGCCGGGCGGCGAGCTACAAGCGCAGCGACCTCATCCTGCGCGACGAGGCGCGGCTGGCGAAGCTGCTCGAGAAGGAGCACGTGCGCGTGCTGTTCGCGGGCAAGGCGCATCCCGACGACACGACGGGCCGCAACATCGTCGCCCGGCTCGTCCAGGGCGCGCGCAAGCACCCGGGCAAGGTCTTCTTCCTCGAGAACTACGACATGGCGCTGGGCCGGCTGCTCACGAGCGGCTGCGACGTGTGGCTGAACAACCCGATCCGCCCGCTCGAGGCGAGCGGCACGTCGGGCATGAAGGCGGCCATGAACGGCGTGCTCAACGTCAGCATCCTCGACGGCTGGTGGCCGGAGGGCTGCGACGACGGCGTCAACGGCTTCGCGATCGGCAAGGGCGAACCCGGCGACGACGCCCGCGACCTCGAGGCGCTCTACGACACGATCGAGAGCAAGGTGCTGCCCGCCTGGAAGACGCCCGAGCGGTGGCGCAGGATGATGGTCGCGAGCATCGCGATGGGCACGACGAAGTTCAGCTCGGAACGCATGATCCGCGAGTACTATCAGCAGCTGTACCTGATGCCGGAGGCGGTGAAGCCCCTGTGACTCATGCACCGCGGACCGGGAGTGCGCGAGGCGTGGCCGCCGCAAGGTGACCGGCCGACCGCGATGGAGCCGCGTCGGTGACGCGGCCCGCCGGCGGCCGGCCGCTCGCCGCGGCGGCTGACATGCGGATCGCGTTCGCCGGCCGCGGGCGCGTGGATCATCCAGGCGACGACGACGTCCTTCAGGAGAGACGGCGCGCACACGACGCGGGAGACTCCATGCCGTCCACGACCACCATCGCCGCGGTGCGCGGCGCCATCTCGGTTCCCACGAACGACGCGGCCGCGATCCGCATCGCCACCTCGCGGCTGGTGACCGAGTTGATCGCGCGCAACGGCCTGACGCCCGACCGGATCGTGAGCGCGATCTTCACCGCGACGCCGGACCTGACCGCGGATTTTCCCGCGCACGCCGCGCGGCGGCTCGGCTGGACCGACGCGCCGCTGCTGTGCGCGACCGAGATCGCCGTGCCGGGCGCGCCGCCGCGCATCGTGCGCGTGCTCGTCACCGTGCGCGACGTGCCGCGTAGCCGGCCGCTCGTGCCGGTCTACCTCGACGACGCCGTGGCGCTGCGCCGCGACCTCGCGCACCCGTCCGACGGCGTGAAGGGAGACGCGAAGCCCGCGGGGGCCCGCACGCGCGTGACCCTCGTCGGCCTGGGGCAGATCGGCGGCTCGATCGGTCTCGCGCTGGGCCGCACCGGCGCGTGGGAGCGCACGGGATTCGACACGCGCACCGCCACCGCGCGCGCCGCGCTGGCCGCGCAGGCCGTGGACGAGGTCGCGCTCTCGCTCGAGGGCGCGTGCGCCGACGCGCAGATCGTCGTGCTCGCCGCCCCCGTCGACGCGCTGCCCGCGCTGATCGCGCGCGCCGCCGCCGCCGCC
>CAIXRL010000518.1 GCA_903921835.1 Candidatus Eiseniibacteriota bacterium
ACGGTTCCGGGGTACCCACCGAAGGTGGGTCCGGCCGGCCGATCTTCTTGCGGCTGAGGCGCATCTCGCACTCTCGGCTGGCGGTTCATGAATGATCCGCGCTAGCGCGCAAGGTGGCGGCTCGAGGGGCGGCCCTGTCGGCCGCCCGCCGAATCGCGGGCTACGAGCCCAGATGCAGCTCCCGAATGGAATCCGCCAGCATGCGCGTGAAGATCAATGCGCCGGTCTCGTTCATGTGGGCCGGGTCCTTGAACAGGCGCGGGTCGCGGAACCGGGCAATGCGGATGGCGGTGAGGTCCAGGACGCGCACGTTCAAGCGCCCGAAGAGCTGCTGCATCTCGATTCCCTCGCTGCGGCTGTAGAGTTCTTCCGCCGGCGTTTCGAGGTAGCGCGGACTGCGAACCGCGATGACCGTGGTCCCGCACGATTTCATCAGGTCGACCGTACGCCGGAGGTAGCGCAGCTTGAGCGTATCGATGGGGACCGGCGTGATGACCGGCACGCGCATCTTCTCGGCGAGGACAGCCGGCGGGGCAGAGGTGTAGGTGCCCTGCAGGGGAAGGAACCCGAGGCGGGGATGGACCGGTTTTCCCAGCCGTGGTGCGAGCAGGCTCAGAATGAGGGAGTTGTAGCGGTAGGTCCTCGACCAAAGCCGGAGGCTCTCGTACTTCGAGCGCAGCCCGACAACCTCCCGGGCGACGGGTTCGCTGTCCACGTAGGGCAGGAAGACGGACAGGCGACCGGTCAGCACCGGCCCCCGCTCGATGGCCGATCCAACGTCCATGATCCACAGTTTCGGCGTGTAGTGCCGCGTCACGATTCCGGACACGCCGTACATGAACACGGGGCCGTAGGATCCGTCGCGTCCGAGGTTGTAGGCCCTTACCCCGAGGATCGATCCGAGCGAGTCGACGACATAGTGATGCGTGGCTCGCGAACTGCCGCAGACCAAGATGGGCGCCCGGTAATCCCAGGCCCGGCGCAGCACGTCGCCTTCCTCGATGCTCGTCGAACTCAGGAACAGCTTCTGCATGCAGCTGCCGACGGCGCGATCCAGCCCCCACACCAGGGCCAGCAGGATCAGCAGGGAGAAGGACAGTCGGCGCATCAGAACTGCGCGTAGATGAACTGCCCGCCGTCCAGCACTCCGACGAGCAGCAACAGGATGGCGCCAACCGCGTACGCAAGCCAGCGTAGGGGCTTCGACGGGGCGAGGAACAGTGTCGGGTAGCCCCCCAGTTCAGTGAAGGTCTCCACTGCCAGCAGTACGCCGATTCCGAACAGGCCATAGGCCATTTGCGTCAGGCTGCCGGGGAAGAAGCGGGCGGCATCGAAATGCGTGAAGATCTCGCGGTAGATGTACAGCGCATCCGTCACGGAACTTGCGCGGAAGAAGACCCGTGACAGCCCCACGACGGTGAATGTCGCGGCCACCTGCAGCCAGCGCTTGGCGGGTCCTGACGGAATCATCGCGGGCACGTATCGGTGCCACAGGTTCTGGGCCAGCAGGAACAGCCCATGGTACAGGCCCCAGAGGACAAAGGTCCACTTTGCCCCGTGCCACAGCCCGCTGACCAGGAACACGATGAGGACGTTCAGGTTGGCAATCCAGAAACCGCGACGATTCCCGCCCAGGGGGATGTAGACGTAGTCGCGAAACCAGGTCGAGAGCGAGATGTGCCAGCGGGTCCAGTAGTCCCGGAAGGAACTCGCGAAAAGGGGCCGGCGGAAGTTGCGCAGCAGGTCGAACCCCAGGATCTGAGACGTGCCGATCGCGATGTCGGAATAGGCCGAGAAGTCGCAGTAGACCTGGAAGCCGAAGAAGAACGTGGCGAGCAGCAGCGTGCTGCCGACGTGGTAGGTGGGGCGGTCGTAGACGAGGTCTACGTAGAGGCCGAGCCGGTCGGCGATGACGATCTTCTTGAACAGGCCCCACAGGATCTTCAGCAGGCCCTCGCGGACGCGCTCGTACTGGAAGGTCGATGTCCGATCGAACTGGGGAATCAGGTGGCGGGCGCGAACAATGGGGCCCGCCAGGAGGGTCGGGAAGAACGCGAGGAAGAGCAGCAGCTTCCGGTAATCGGTCTCCGCCGGGCTCCTGCGGAAGTACACGTCCGCCGTGCAGGCGATCGCTTCCAGCGTGTAGAACGAGATGCCGATCGGCAGGACCAGGTGGAGGAGCTGAGGCTGGGCCGGCAGGCCTGCGGCGTGCAGCACGCCGGCCCAGGAAACCGCGAAGAAGTTGTAGTACTTGAACAGCAGGAGTGGCCCGAGGTTGGCCACGCAACTGACCACCATCAGTCGCTTTCGGGCTCCGCCGGCCACGGTGAGCTCGAGGCGTCGTCCGACGAAGTAGTTGACGGTGGTCGAGTAGAAGATTAGCAGGACGAATACGGGCGACCCGTACATGTAGAAGAGGAGGCTGGCCACGAGCAGCCAGCTCTTCCGATGCCGGGGAGGGATGGCGAAGAACGGGCCGATCACCGCCAGCAAAAAGAAGATGTAGTCCAGGGAGTTAAGGCGCACCTAAAAAGTCTAGCACGACGGGCGTGCTGCCGCTCGCGCGTTCCTGCAGCCGGCTGCCTACGCCGGCAACTCGATCGTCGCGGTGTTCTTGCGCTCGAGCTTTCCCCAGCCGGCGTGGTGGCCGATGATCGCGGTGCGCAGCGAGCGCCAGACGACGGCGTACATGACCTGCCGATAGACGAAGCGCTGCCAGAACAGCCACCACAGCAGCCGCTTCTTCTCGCGATCGAGCAGCACGGAGACGGTGCCGCCGAGCAGTTCGAGCAGGAAGAAGAAGAGGTACAGGAACGCGACGGTGGACAGCGAGTCCACGGCCTGCGGCAACGGCTGCCAGTCCTGCGTCAGCAGCGCGCGCGTGAAGTAGCTGATGCCGACGCGCAGCAGCGTCCACGCGATTTCCAGGTCGATAATGGGCGAGAGGACCTGGAACGCGATCTGGAACAGCCACAGCGTGGGCAACGCGAGGCGTCCGAACCAGCCGTAACGGCCGACGGCGTCGCGGTGCTTCCACAGGCACTGCAGCGTCCCGAAGCTCCAGCGGAAGCGCTGGCGGAAGAGCGTGGTGAGCGAATCGGGCGTCTCGGTGAAGCCGAGCGCCTGGCTGTCGTTCTCGATGCGCCAGCCGGCGCGGCGCAGGCGCCACGTGAGGTCCATGTCCTCCGCGAGCGTGTCGGTGCGGAACCCGCCGGCCGCGAGCACCGCCGAGCGGCGCCACGCGCCGACCGCGCCGGGCACCACGGTAATGGCGTTGAGCAGCGCGTAAGCCCGCCGGTCCAAGTTCTGGCTGGTGATGTACTCGAGAGCCTGCCAGCGCGTCCACATGTTCACGCGGTTGCCCACCTTGACGTTGCCCGCGACCGCCCCGATGCGGTTATCGTCGAAGTGGCGCACGAGGTTGCCGAGCGTGTCGGGCGTGAACAGCGTGTCGGCGTCGAGGCACACGAGCACGTCGCCGCGCGAGAGCGCGATGGCGCTATTGAGCGCGGTGGCTTTGCCGGAGTTCGCCTGCCGCACGAGCCGGACCTGCGGGTGGTCACCGTACACGCGCTCGACCTCGTCGCCCGTGCCGTCCTGGCTGCCGTCGTCCACGACGATGATCTCGAGCGGCTGCGACTTGTTCGCGAGCACGGCGGCGATCGTGCGCGCGATGACGGGCTGCTCGTTGAACGCGGCGATCAGCACGCTCACGGTCGGCGTACGCGAGAGGTCGAAGCGCCGCTTGCCTTCGCGACGCCAGCCGACCAGCGCCAGCACGGTCATCCACAGCACGCGCGCGGCGCCCAGGGCGATGCCCAGGAGGAACGCCCAGCGCAGGAAGTTCTCGGTAGCGAACAGCGCGTAGAACGCCACCTTGTCGCCGCCGAGCAGCGCGCGATCCTGCCGGCTCACGGGCGGCATCACCTTGTCGCGCGAGACCCCCGCAAGGGTCGAGACCGTGACGAAGCGGTAGCCCTCGGCGCGCAGCGAGGGCACGAAGATCTTCATCGCTTCCATCGTCGCGGTACGGTCGCCGCCCCCGTCGTGGAGCAGCACGGCGTTGCCGTGCCCGATGTGGACCAGGTCGATGACGCGCTCGGCGATCTGCTGGGGCGTGCGCGCGCTGCCATCGGGATTGTGCAGCCGCCAGTCCTGCGGATCGAGGTACTCGCCCACGGTGAAGTAGCCGAGCTTCGCGGCTTCAAGGATGGGCAGCACCTCCTCGGCGCTGGTGGGCTCGGCGTCGGCGTTGTAGGGCGGGCGGAACATGAGCGTCGAGCGCCCGAGGTTGGACTGCAGTACGCGCTGGGTGGCGTTCAGTTCGAAGTTCGCGCGCTGCTTCGAGACGGCGGCGATGTTCGGGTGCGTGTAGGTGTGATTGCCGATCTCGGAACCGTCGGCCCAGATGCGCTGGATCAGGTCGGGGTGGCGCTCGGCGTTCTCGCCGATCACGAAGAACGTGCCCGGGACATGAAGCCTGTCCATCAGGTCGAGCATCTGGCCGGTGTAGGGGGCGCTCGGCCCGTCGTCGAACGTCAGTGCGAGCGCCTTCGGCAGGAAGCCCTTGCGCTGGATGAGATACGTGGTCGGGTAGTGGCGGTACTGCTCGTCCGTAAACAGGCCCGATGCGGGGTCCCGGTCCAGGGCACGCAGTCCTGGCTGGGGCAGGGCCGCGACGGTGAGGATCTCGCCGTCACCCTGGAACTCGACGTCGTACGGGAAGCTCGTGTGCGCGAGCGCCAGCGAGTCGGGCCGCGCGTTGGGGCGCTCGTGGTCGAGAAACGTCCAGATGGCCGGGTCCTCGGTGCCGAGCACCCACAGCGCCATGTTACGCACGCCGCCCTGCCGCGCGATCCGCCACTCGTTGGCGCTCGTCACCGCGTCCAGCATCCAGACTTCGTGGTCGCGCCCCTGCTCGTCGTCGTAGTGGAACGTGGGGTTGAACGCGAGCGAGTCGAAGTCCACGACGTTCGCGGGGTCTTCGTCCGGATGGTTGTCCGCGGCGAGGTAGAGCGCTTCCTGGTAGGTGAGCACGTCCGCGGGCGGGTGACCGCCGGTCCAGTCGTAGGCGTAGTTGCCCAGGCCCAGCACGAGCTTCTCGGGCGGGACCTTCGCGAGCGTGCGGCGCAGGGCGTCGCGGAACCAGTCCACGCCGCACAGCGGCCCCGCTTCCTCGGCGCCGTAGTGCTGGTCGTAGGCCATGAGCACGATGAAGTCCACCGCCCTGGCCATCGCGCCGGCGTCCGGCACGTTGCCCTCGACCTCGAGGTCGGCGCTGATCTGCAGATGCGCCGCGTGCAGCACGGCTGCCAGGCGCGTCAGCATGGGCGGCACCAGGTGCGTGTCCGCCTCGGTCAGGTTCTCGAGGTCCACGTTCACGCCGACGAAGTAGTGGGCTCGCAGCCAGTCGCGCAGGTTCCGGGCGAGCACGAGCTGCTTGCCCGGATGCGTCAGCAGGTCGTGGGCCAGCGCGGAGTCGAAGCGGCCCTCGTGCGCGTTGGACAGCACGGGCATCACGCGCACGTGGTGCTCGTTCACGATCCTGAGCACGTCCCGGTTGTGGGGCGTCCACTCGAGGTTCCAGTCGCGCGTGTCGAGGCTCTGCGCGTCGGAACCGATGCGAAGCCACAGCGGCATCAGGTGCGTGATGCGATCGGCGTTCGCGCGCAGCGAGTGCAGCCCCGTCTCCTGCCACGTCGCGTAGAACGCCGCGACGATCGCGGGGGGATGCGCCTGCGCCTTCTTCGCGCGCGCGGCCAGCGCGGTGGAGACGCGCTGGTCGTGCGCGATCGCCTCGAGTAGTCGCCGGCGCGCCTGCAGGAGGAGAAAGCGCGAGACGCGCGTCTCGGCGTGCGTCTGCTCGGGCAGGTGCGGGCGGAGCGCGCGCCGCATGGGGATCGAGAGCCCAATCGTCGGCGGCAGGATCGGCACAGCGAACAGGCTGAGCAGGAACACGACCGCGATGGCGAGGAAGAACGCGCCGAGACCGACGGCGATGCGCAGGGACCAGCGCCTGCGGCGGCCGGAAGGATCGTGAAAGATGGGTCGCGAACCGGGAGACATTTGATTGCAGGCTAGCCCGGATCATTCATGAACCGCCAGCCGGGAGTGCGACAGCCGGGAGTGCGAGACCGCCGGGAGTGCGAGATTGCCGAGAGTGCGAGATGCGCCTCAGCCGCAAGAAGATCGGCCGGCCGCGCCGGAACCTCGTTGTCCACACGATGAGGACAGCGGCCGGCCGGGCTTGGCAGCGGATGACGCGCACATCGCGCTCGCAGGCGGCGGGCGCGCGGGTCATGAATTCGTGCTATCGGACCTGCGCTCCCGCACACGACGCGCCGGGACGCTGGCGGACGCCAGCCGGGACGGATCGAGCCCTGGGCACCCGCGCGACGCGGCGCTACGGCTGCGGCCGCGCCGGGGGCGTGCCCGCGCGGTCGCGGCGCACGAGCTGCGCGCGGTGATTCCGCGCCCTCGTGCTCTTGATCGTTCTGCTGCGGCCATGCGTGCCGGCGCACGCGGTTGACGGCGCACACATCGCTGGTGTAAACAGTTGCGCTCCAAGAACACATTGGGTGGGGCTGTAGCTCAGCTGGGAGAGCGCTTGACTGGCAGTCAAGAGGTCGACGGTTCGATCCCGTTCAGCTCCACCATTTCGCACCGGCTTGCGCGCCGGCCCGCGGCCTTCGCGAGCCGCTGAGATTTGCGACCCACGCGAGGGCGAGTGCGCCCGCGCTCCGGAGGTCACCCGATGGTCGTCGTGCTCATCCTGCTGGCGGTCGCATCGCGGCTGCTGCCCCACGCGCCCAACTTCACGCCCGTTGCGGCGCTCGGGCTGTTCGCCGGCGCGACGCTCGGACGGCGGGCGGCGTGGCTGGTGCCGTTCGCGGCGCTGCTCCTGAGCGACGCCGTCATCGGGTTCTATCATCCGATGAGCATGTTCTGGAACTACCTCGGCTTCGGCGCGTGCATGCTTGTCGGATCAGGCCTGCTCGCGCGTTCGCGCGCGTTGCCGCGGCTTGCGGTCGCCACGCTCGCCAGTTCGCTGGTCTTCTTCGCGCTCTCGAACTTCGGCATGTGGGCGAGCGGTTACTATCCGCGCACGCTCGCGGGTCTCGGGGCGTGCTACTCGGCCGGGTTGCCGTTCTTCCGCAACACGCTCGCCTCGGACGCGCTCTTCACCGCGGCGCTCTTTGGTTCGCTCGCGTTGCTGCGCGCGATGATGCGGTCACGCCAGCCGGGAACCGCGCGCGCCTGAAGTCGGCCGCAAACGAAACGCCCCGGCGCCACGCGGCCCCGGGGCGTTTCGCTTCGCTGGCCGCCGGGCCGCTCCGTTCGGAAGGGTGATGGGCGCGGCGGTGGGCACGGACGAAGTCCCGGCTTCCTGCGCCAGCGCCGCGAGTGCTGCGCGGGTCCCGGGAGCGAGCCAGTCGACCTCGCCGCCCTGTTCGACCGCGATGCGGCCCGCCGGATCCACGACATAGGTGTACGGCATGCTCGGGCAGGGCAGGCGGCCGGAGAGCGCGTGCTGAAGGTCGAGCAGCACCGGCAGCCGCAGGCCCATGCGCGCGACATGGCGCGACACCGAGGGGTAGGGATCGAAGCACACGAGCGCGACCTCGACGCTGCCTGGCGGCAGCGAGCGCCGCAGTGAGTCGAGCGCGACCGCCTGCGGCCCGCTGCGATGCTCCCACGCGGCCCAGTAGTGCACGATGAGGACGCCCTGGCCCGGTACGACGCGCCGCATGCCCACGGGCACCATGGGCAGGCTGGCGTCGAACGTGGCGTGGCGGCGCTCGGCCACCGGGAGCACGCGCAGCGGCGCGGGCAGGGCGCCGCGCGGCTCGACACGGACGAGTTCCGCCTTCCACGTTGCGACGCCCAGGATCGTGAGCGCCAGCATGACCGCCCCGCGAGCCTTCACGACGCGGCCGCCCGGGCAGTGCGCCGCGCTGCGTCCTGTGGCTTGCGCCCGCTGCGCGGGTGCCGCGGCGTGCGGCGGGTTGTTTCCCGCCGCACGCCGCAGGTCGCG
>CAIXRL010000519.1 GCA_903921835.1 Candidatus Eiseniibacteriota bacterium
CCGAGTCGCCCGCCGCGCCGCGCGCCGGGGCCCCGGCCGAGGGCGAGGACTGCGCACAGGTGACCGCGGACTTCCTGCGCAGCTCGCCCGTGCTCGCGCTGCAGGGCCGGCCGGTGCAGCGGGCGAGCGACGCGACGCAGTTCCTCGATCCGGACGCGGTCGCGCTCGCCACGCTCGCGGCCGACGTCGGCCGGCACGTGAGCGACGAGGCCGCGCGCGAGCCGCTGCGCGTGGCGCTGCTGGAACTCGCCCTGCAGATCGAGGCGCAGACGCCCGGGTGGGCGGCGTTGCGCGATCTCGTCGCCGCGGCGATGGTGCACCCTGAGCTCGCCCGGCGGGTCATGCCGCTGGTGCTGCCCTGGCTCGGTCGCGCGGCCTGAACGTCGCGCCCCGCGCGTCCGCGCGGCGCATTCTCCGTTCCCGACCTCCTGCGTGACGGTGTGCTAATTTCCGCCCCGTACGCAACGGAGGTGGAGCCATGAAACCCGAGCACTACACCGTCAAGTCCCGGGAAGCCATCGAGCGCGCGCAGCGTCTCGCGCGCGAGCGCTCGCACCAGGAACTGCAGCCCGAGCACCTGCTCGCGGCGCTGCTCCAGGAGGCGGGCGGCACCATCGCGTCCGTGCTCGGCAAGCTGGGCGTGAAGCCCGCCACGCTCGCCGCCACGCTCGAGGAGGCGTTCGAGCGCCTGCCCCGCGTGCAGGGTGGCGCGATGCACATGAGCGCTGCGCTGCGCGGCGTGTTCGAGCACGCCGAGGGACAGGCCGAGCGGCTCAAGGACGAGTTCACGAGCGTCGAGCACCTGCTGCTCGCGCTGGCCGACCCGGCGAACGCGGGCGCCGCGCAGCGCGCGCTCGCCCGCGCCGGCGTCACGCCCGAGGCGGTTCTGCGCGCGCTCGCCACGGTGCGCGGAGCCCAGCGCATCACCGACGAGAGTCCCGAGGACAAGTACGAGGCGCTGTCGCGTTTCGGCCGCGACCTGACCGCGGCCGCCCGGCAGGGCAAGCTCGACCCGGTGATCGGGCGTGACGACGAGATCCGGCGCGTGGTGCAGGTGCTGGCGCGTCGTACCAAGAACAACCCGGTGCTGATCGGCGATCCCGGCGTGGGCAAGACCGCCATCGTCGAGGGACTCGCGCAGCGCATCGTGTCGGGCGACGTGCCCGACTCGCTCAAGGACCAGAAGCTCGTCGCGCTCGACCTGGGCGCGCTCATCGCGGGCAGCAAGTTCCGCGGCGAGTTCGAGGACCGCCTCAAGGCGGTGCTCAAGGAAGTGACCCACGCGGACAACCGCGTGATCCTGTTCATCGACGAGTTGCACACGCTGGTCGGCGCCGGCGGTGCCGAGGGCGCGGTGGACGCGGCCAACCTGCTCAAGCCGGCCCTGGCGCGCGGCGAGCTCCGCACCATCGCCGCCACCACCTGGTCCGAATACAAGAAGTACTTCGAGAAGGATCCCGCCCTGGTCCGCCGCTTCCAGGTGGTCAAGGTCGAGGAACCCACTGAAACG
>CAIXRL010000520.1 GCA_903921835.1 Candidatus Eiseniibacteriota bacterium
GCATCCAGGCGATGTTGTTGAGCGCGTCCAGGTCGGTGCTGTCCTGGCTCGCGAGCACGCGGTACTGCGCGATCGCCGCCTCGACGTCGCCCTCGAGCGTCAGCGTGACCGCAAGCATGCGGCGGGGCTTCGCCACGCCGGGCTGCAGCTCAACCGCGTGGCGCAGCAGCGGGGCCGCCTCGCCGACCTGGTCGCGCTTGCCCAGCACGGTCGCGAACTCCACCAGCGCTTCGTACTGGTCCGGGTCGTCGCGCAGGGCCGCCCTGTACTCCGCGACGGCCTCATCCGTGCGCCCAAGGTGCATGAGCGCCAGGGCGAGGTTGTGCCGCACGTTGGCGTTCTCGCGCACGCGCAGACTGCCCCGGAACTGGGCGGCGGCCTCGTCGTACCGGCCCAGCATGCCCAGCGCGGTCCCGAGATCGATGTGGGCGTCGAGGAACCCCGGAATCTCACGCAGTTCGGCCTCGAAATGCAGCATCGCCTCCCGCGGTCGGCCCGCCTTCAGCAGTTCGCTCCCGAGGCATTGGTGCGCGACCGGATTGTCGGCGTCCAGGGCGAGCGCACGCGTGAACAGCGTCCGGTTGTCCTTCCACAACGCGACCTGGCGGACGGTGGCCATGGAAAGCGCGCCGAGCACCGCACACGTCATCGCGATTGCCGCGATGCGGGCGGCCCGGGCGGCCGGCAGCCACTCGTCCAGTGTCCAGACCATCGCCACGGCGAGCCCGATGGTGGGCAGGTACGTGTACCGGTCCGCGTGCGACTGCATGCCCACCTGAACGAGACCGATGACCGGCACCAGCATGCCCGCGTACCAGAGCCAGCCCGCCAGCAGGTAGGGGCGCCGCCGGACCTGCCACGCGACCAGCGCCGTCGTCGCGGCCAGCGCCAGCGCGGCGAGCGCGCCGTGCGCGAGGTCAGACCTCGTCGTGAGCATGTGGAACGGCACCAGCCCGTGCGGCCAGAACGTCAGGCCGACGTACCTCCAGTACGAAATGCACGCGTTCGCCAGGCGCGCCCCCAGTGGCAGGTTGGTGGCGGCGACCACGGCGCCGGTGCTGCGCTGCACGAGGAAGGTCGCCACGGATGAGGCGCCGACCAGCGCGAACAGCGGCCACTTCTCCAGCACGAGTTCGCGCAGCAAGCGCGCAGGCGCGCAACCGGGTCGCGTAGCAGCGCTCCCGGGCTGCGGGAAGCCGCGCAATCGCCCGAGCGGCCAGGCGTCCAGCACGACGAGCACGCACGGCAGCGTGACCAGCATGGGCTTCGCCAGCAGGCCGAGCGCCAGGCACACCGCCACCAGCGCGTACCGCCCGGGCCGCGGGCGTTCCACCCAGCGCGCGTAGGCGATCAGCGCCAGCATGAAGAACGTGCCGCTCAGGACGTCCTTGAGCTCGGACGCCCACGCCACGGATTCCACGCGCAGCGGATGGAGGGCGAACAGTCCGGCCACGAGCACGCTCTTCCACCACGCGCCGGTCAGCCGGGAAAGGGCCATGGCGAGCAGCACCGCCGTGAGGGCGTGCAGTGCGAGGCTCACCGCGTGATGGCCCTCGGGGTTCAACCCGAACGCCTCGACGTTCAGCATGTGCACGATCGACGTGAGCGGATGCCAGTTGCCGACGTGCGCGGTGTGCATGAACCAGCGCACGCCCGCCAGCGTGAGCCCGCGGTTCACGTGCGGGTTCGCGAACACGTACTCGGGATCGTCGAGCAGCACCCAGCCGTTGCGCAGCACGCCGGCGTAGGTCGCCAGCACCGCCACGCCGAGCACGAACAGCGAAAGCGGCCGGAGGGCCCGCGCGGACGGGTTGGGCGAGTTCACGCCTCGACCCTAACATCTAACCTTGCGCGGGGGGAGACGCCGGGCACCGTGGTCCGCCGCCCGTCCGCCGCCGATCACCGGAGCGGCCGCCATGCCCGACCGCTCGCGACTCGGCGACTCGACGAACCGTGGCGGCATCTGCCCGGAGTGCCAGCAGCGCGCGGCAGGCGGGAGGGAGCCGCGCACGAACCCGTCCCGGAGCGCATCGCGGTCGTGCTGCGGATCGAGTCCAAGGGCAGGGGCGGCAGTACCGTGACGGTCTTGGACCGGCTTCCCGACAACGCCGCGTTCCTCGACAAACTGGCGGGGGCGCTCAAGCGCTCCTGCGCCACGGGGGGCATCGTGCGCCGGGGAACCATCGAGCTGGCCGGTGGCATGCGCGAACGCGTGCGACCGCTGCTCGTGAAGCGGTGCTGGAGCGCAGGGGGATAGGCGCCGCGGCCTCGCCGGCCGCGGAATGGACCGGCCCTCCGCCGGCCAACGCCGGCCTCGCGCGTTGAACATCCGTCCGCGCGTTGCACCTCCTGCCCGGGACATGGCCTCCGGCTCACCTGAAGCAGTCCATGAGAGCGGGGCGCCAGCGTGTGACTGCCGTGCGGGTTACGGCCGGCGGCGGTGGCGAGCACTTCGTGGCACCCATCGTGCGGTGTCACGGGTGATCGGTGGTCACCGAGGGGACACTCTGGCTGCACGGGTCGCGCCGGCATTCCCTGCGCTACGACGTCACGGGGGATCGATGGCGAACGCATTCACGAACATGTGGTCCAGGCGGGGCGGCATCGCCGCGCTCGCGATCGTCGTTGCAACGCTCGGCTCCGGGTGCGCGGTGAACTCCGAGATGACCCGTCTCTGGCGCGACCCGACGCTCGCTCCGGGCACGGTGCGCAACGTGCTGGTGGTGGGCATTCGCAAGGATCCCGTGCGGCGCCGGACCTGGGAGGACGCCTCCGTGAACGCGCTGACGCTGCGCGGCATCACCGCGACCGCTTCCTACCGGCTCTTCCCGCAGGCGCTCCCGGACACGCAGGACGAGGTGGATGCGGTGCGCAGCCACGGCAATGCGGCCGTCCTCACTTCGCTGCGCCTGCCGGACGAGACGACGACCGCGTACGTTCCGGGCATCGTCAGGCCCGAGCAGGTGGCCTCGCGGGACAACTACGAGCGCTTTCATTCCTGCCTTCATTCCTACTCGGTGGGCGTACAGGATCCCGGGTACACTGAGACGGACACGATCATCCGGCTCCGGAGGGACGTCTGGGCAACTGCAAATGACGGCGGTCCCCTGGTCCGGTCGGGCACACGGCGCACGATGGAGCCGCTGGGCAGCCGCACCGTGAGCCCGCGGTGAACCGCGAGATCATGCCGGAAATGGAGAAGCAGGGAGTGGTTCCCGTGCAGTCCAGGCAGTTCCGGGTGAGGCCATGCCGGTGAAATTCAGGGACTACTACGAAGTCCTCGGGGTCGCGCGCGATGCCAGCGCCGCGGACATCAAGAAGGCCTTCCGCAAGCTCGCCCACATGTACCACCCGGATGTCGCGAAGGACCGGAGCACGGCCGAGGCGAAGTTCAAGGAGCTGAACGAGGCCAACGAGGTCCTGAGCGATCCCGAGAAGCGGCGCCGGTACGACGAGCTGGGAGCCAACTGGAATCACCCGGAGCGGCAGCAATCGCCGCCACAGGGCGGGTTCGCGGGCGGTCGCGACGAGGCCCCGGAGTTCCACTTCGAGGGCACGGGCTTCAGCGACTTCTTCGAACAGTTCTTCGGTAGCCGCGGCCGCGCGGCCCACGGGTTCGGCGCAGCGCGCGCGGAGGACGCCGCGGGCGGCGGCTTCGGCCGGCGCGGCCAGGACATAGAGGGCGATATCCTGGTGACGCTCGACGAGGTGCTGCACGGTTCGGCGCGCATCATCACGCTCCAGCGTACGGACCCGCGCACCGGGCGGTCGTCCACGCAGAACCTGCGCGTGAAGATCTCTCCGGGCGTGCACGAAGGCCAGCTCGTCCGCCTCGCGGGCAAGGGCGGGGAAGGCGCGGGCGGCGGCGAAGCGGGCAATCTCTACCTGCGCGTGAAGTACGCCACGCACCCCGATTTCCGCGTGCAGGGCTCCGACCTGTACTGCGACGTGGAGCTGGCGCCGTGGGAAGCCGTGCTGGGCGCCACCGTACGCGTCTCCACGCTGGACGGCACGGTGTCGCTGAAGATCCCGCCGGGGACGGCCGGGGAGCAGCGCCTGCGCCTGCGCGGCAAGGGCCTGCCCGCGGGCGACGGGACGCGGGGGCACCTGTACGCGGTCGTCTCCATCCAGGTCCCGACGCACCTGACCGCGGAGCAGCGGCAGACCTGGGAGCAGCTGGCCGCAACGTCGACGTTCAATCCGAGGCAATCCTCATGATGAGCACACGCTTCGTTGTGGAGGGCCCCGCGATCGTGGCGCTGGAGTTGTTCCAGCCGCGACCGGACGCCTTCTACGACCTCGACGCGACGGCGCACCTGGCGGGCGTGCCGCGCCGCGTCGTGCTGGTCTACGTTCGCGCAGGCCTCGTCCGCCCCGTGCTGCAGCCGCCGTACGGCGTGATGGAGTTCACCGAGGAAGCGGTCTACACCGTGCGGCGCGTGGAGCAGCTGCGCACCGCGTACGGGTTGGAGCGGCCCGGCGTCACGACGCTGCTTGCGCTGCTGGACGAGCTGGAGTTCCTGCGCTCCGCGCTGCGCCACCCGCACCCCGGGCGCTGAGCGGCACCGCGGCGAACACCTGCGCGGGCGCCGGGAGCACGCGGCTCGCCTCAGGCACGCTCTGCATGAGCAGCGCGCACGCAGCCACCTTCGTGCGCGCGCCGACCACGATCGGACCCAGCAGCACCGCGTTCGGGCCCACGTGCACGTCGCGCTCGAGGTGGGGAGCGCCGACCACGCCCGTCTCGGGATCGATGTTCTCGCCGAGCGTGACGCCCTGGAACAGGATGCAGCCGGGCTCGACGCGGGCCGCGTGGCTCACCACGAGACCGGTGCCGTGGACGATCGACACGCCGGGCTCGATGCGCGCCGCCCAGTGGATCTCCGCGCCGTACAGGTGGCGGATCAGGCGGGAGACGAGCATGGGAGCGAGCGGGACGCGCCGGTGGTGGAGCGCCTGCATGAGTCGCACCCACGCCAGCATCTGGAAACCCACCTTGCGGACGAGGTCGGTCGCGAGCCGGCCGGGGGCGGAGCCCTCGCCGTGATAGCGCTCGCGGTACCGGCGCACCGACGCGTAGTCGGCCCGCACGGCGTGCGCAAAGCCGCGCCACGCACCGTCCCAAGGGGCGTTGCTCGCGGTCACGGCCGCGGTCTCGCGCCGAAAGTCACGCCAGGTGCCGCACTCGCGGCGCAGCCCGGCGAAGTACTCCGCCGCGTAGCACAGCGCCGTCAGGTGCAGCGCGGCCGCGTGCGCCCCGAGCGCGTCGCACGCGAGCGCCACGGCGTAGGCGGCGCCGGCGAGGGGTGCGCCAAGCCACGGCATGCGCAGTACGGCCGCCAGGAGCGGACGCGATAGCGGGTGGACCATGCGCCAGAAACGCCACGGGTGCGTGTCGGGCACGTCGCGGTAGCGCCGGCCGATGACCAGGTCGGCGTGCCCGTAGAGCCGGGCGCGCCGCCGCCACACCGCGAGGTCGCTGTGATCGGACGCGTGCACGGTGACCACGCCGTCGGCGAACACGAAGCGCGCGCCGCCCCGCTCCAGCCGGATGCCCAGGTCGCGGTCCTCCGAGCGCAGCAGCTCAGCGTCGAATCCTCCGGCCTCGAGATAGGCGCGGCGGGACAGGCTGACATTCCCGGTGCACAGGTGCACGCCGCGGGGGCGCACGGCGCCGGCGCGCACGTCGCGCTGCCAGCGCGCCAGCTGGCGCGCGTGGTAGCGCTCGAAGAGCGGCAGGGACGCGAGTGCCGCGTCCGGCTGGATGTCGCCGAGCGCCACGACGTCGTCCCGCTCGCCGTGCAGCGCGAGGTGCCGCGCGAGGAAGTCGGGCGCGACGATCATGTCGTCGTCCAGGATCACGAGCCAGCGGCCGCGCGCCACCCGGATGCCCATGTCCCGCGCGCCGCCCTGGCGCAGCACGCGCGGCGTGCGCAGCACGCGCAGGTGGCGGGGGCCCGCGTCGGCGAGCCGGCGGGCGTCCACCGCGACGGGTGAGCAGTCGTCGATCACGATCAGCTCGTACCGCTCGGCGTCCAGCGTCTGGCGCGTGAGCTGTCCGGCCAGGCGCACGATCGCTTCGGGCCGGCCGTGCGTCGCCACGATCACGCTCACGTCCGGGCTGCGGGGGTGCGTCGCAGGAGGCTGCACGGACTCGATCACGCGAGGGCCCTCCGCTCCTCGCGCGTGACCGAGCGCGTGGCCATGCCGACCACGCGCGCGGGCGCGCCGACGGCGACGGCGTTCGCGGGGATGTCGCTCAGCACAACCGCGTTCGCGCCGATGATGGCTCCGGCGCCGATGCGGATCGGACCCAGGATGCGCGCGCCGCAACCCACCTCGACGTCGTGCTCGATGACCGGGTGGCCGTCGTCGCGCGCGGTGCCCACGGTGTTGTTGCCCATGAAGCGCACGCGATCGCCCACCCGCGAGTTCCCGCCGATCACGGTGCCCAGCGAGTGCACCAGGTAGACCCCGCGGCCCAGCTCGATGTCGTTGCCCAGCTCGATCCCGCCCAGAACCATCTGCGTCGTGCGCAGCACGCGGTTGACGATCGGGATGTGCCAGCGCAGACAGAAGCGCCGCATGCGAAAGAGCAGCAGGAGGAACCACGCGTCCGTGCGCATCATGCGAAACGCGTCGCGGGCCGTGCCCGGCCGTTTCGCCGCCCGTGCGAGGTGGACCGCGTCCTCCCAGATGGTCTTCACTTGGACTCCTCTCTCGGTGTACGTACCCAGGCGCTCGCCCGCCGGTTGTTCCGGTCGAGCGCGATCGACACCTGCTCCCACATGTATCCCGGCAGCGCGCACAGGATCGTTCCCAGCGCACCGAGGTCACCCGATATCGTCATGGCGCGCACGACATGCACGCCCATCATCAGCAGCGCCAGGCCCCACACGACCAGCGCAGTGGCGTGGCCATCGACAGCGAACGCGAGCGCGGCCGCACAGGTGCCTGCGCACAGCACGGCGGTGAAGACGGACAGCGGCGGGATGACGAGGTCCGCCAGCAGGTCGGCGCGCATCGCGTCCGGGTGTCGCAGCCAGTCGGCGAGCAACCCCGGACCGTGGCGCTGCAGGAACTCGATCCGCCCCCCGATCCAGCGCTGCTGCTGCACCCGCGAGGCGTGCCGGTCCACCGGCATGTCGCCGCGCACGATCACGTCGTCCACGTAGCCCACGCGCACGCCCGCGCGCCCGAGCTGCAGCCCGAACTCCACGTCCTCGGTGCGCGAGGTCGCGCGATGTGGATGCGCCGCGAGGCACGCCCGCGAGAACACCATGCCGTTGCCGCGCAGCCCCGCGGACCACCCGAGCCGTTCGCGTCCGCGCGAACGCACCACGTGGAAGGCGGTGAGCGCGATGCGGCGCATGGTCTCGGCAGGCCCGCCGGCGCCCGCGCGCGGGAGGTAGGCCACCTGCAGCGCGGCCTCGCCCCGCTCCAGGCGAGCCGAGCAGCGCGCGAGCAGCTCCGGATCGACACGCGTGTCCGCGTCGATGACCACCAGCGAGTCCCAGTCCGATCCGGGGCGCTGCAGCAGCATGTCGATGGCGGCCCGCAGCGCGTGGCCCTTGCCGCGCGCGCCGGGATCGCGGCGCTCGATCACCCCGGCGCCGGCGTCGCGCGCGATCGCGGCGGTGGCGTCGCTGCAGTTGTCCGCGATGACGACGATGCGCCAGCGATCGGGCGGGTAGTCCTGGCGCGCGAGGTCCGCCAGCGTGGCGCCGATGCCGCCGGCCTCGTCGTGCGCGGGGACCAGCACGACAAATCGCCTGCCGCACGAGGAGCGACCGGCCCGGGGCCGCACCGAGAGGCAGGTGAGCAGGAACAGGTGCCCGGCCCCCAGCAGCGCTGGCACGGCGAGGACGACGAGGCCCAGGTCGATCGGGGTCATGCGAACCTCTCTTCCCGCCCGCCGTTCACGGCCAGGCTGCCGGCGGCGCCGACGAACGCCGTGAGCAGCAGCGTGCCCATCCAGCTCTGCAGTCCCATGTCGCCCCACGCCTGGATGACGAAGGCCGCGAGCGCTGCGAGCGCCCCGAAGGCCACGGCGCGGTCCAGCGAGCGCCGCGCGGCGCGGTACGCGCGCAGCGCGACCGCCGCAGACACGGTCAGGCTCTGCCACACCAGCGTGAAGCCGACCACGCCCGCGAGCGAGAGCAGCCACAGGACGCTGTTGTGGGCGATGAAGCGGTACTGCGCGAAGATCTGGTCCACGCGGTTCGCCTGGACGACCTCGATGTACTCGTGCCCGAACCCTGACCCGAACACCGGCTGGCGCTTGAGGGTCTGGATGAGGTTGAAGTTCTCGATGTCGCGGGTCTTGCTCGAGTCGTCCTTCTGCTCGATGACCGAGCGCAGCTTCGTGATCGGCTTGAACAGCGGGGAGTGCGCGTTCCAGCCCACCGCCGCGTACAGCAGGAACACCGGTGCGATCGCGAGCAGGCTGCGCGTCACCTTGCGCTGAACCGCGGCGGGAGAGAGGAGCACGAGCGCCACCAGGCCGCCGGCGATGCCGACGAAGGCGATGCGCCGGTCGTTCACCAGCATGCCCAGCACCAGCAGCGGCTGGCACACGAGGTTCAACACGGTGTGCTCCACGCACGGCCGCACCACCACCAGCACCAGGCCCAGCAGGATCGCGATCGTGGCGAGGATGGAGTCGGAGTGGGTCGTGGCGTACGCGGCGTCCAGGCCGCGCGGCACCGCGATGGCGTAGTGGAAGAAGAGCCCGAACGCCGCGCGCACGCACGCCACGACCAGCGTGATGCGCACCAGCTGGTCGCGGGAGCGCGCCGTCTTGAACGCCGTCCCGAACAGCACACCCAGCACCGGCATCCACATCAGCTGTCGGAACTGCCACAGCGAGTTCTTGAAGTCCCCGTGGCGCGCCAGGCCCCACACCTCGAGCCCGACGATGGCCGCCAGCATGAGCGCGTAGGAGCCGCGCATGGGATTGGGCACCGGGGCGCCGGCGCCCGGCTCGTCGATCCGGTCGGCCCGCAGCTTGCGCACCACGGTGACGATCATCAGCGTCGCGATCGCGACCTCCAGCAGCGAGATGCGCAGCGCGTCGATGTGCGTCAGCTTGTTGAGGTTCTCGTAAAGGAGCCTGCCGACCGGCATGAGCGGCGACTCCCACAGACCGTCCATCGGGCGTTCGCCGGGATTGTCCGCGAGCAGCGCGACCGCGAACAGCGTGACCGCGCTCCAGCGCAGCGGCGCGATCACGATCACCACGAACAGCGCAAACGCCAGCAACGGCGCGAGCGGCGCCAGGGCACCTGCGCCCATGGCCACCAGTGCCAGCGACGCCGCGACGCACGGCCACAGCAGCCACGTCCCCAGACGCGCCCGCTCACGGGTCGCGTTCACGCGGGCGCCCCTGCGGGCGCGACGGCGCCCGCGAGTCCGGCGAAGGACAGCGAACGCCGGCCGTGCAGGTCGCGTGTCGTGGCCACCATGATCCCGGAGAACAACCCGGCGAACAGCGCCCCGACGACGACCAGCACGGCGTTGGGGGAGTCCGGCTTGTGCGGGCGCTCGGCCGGCTGCACGACGACGTAGCGGTAGGGAAACGCCGCGCGTGCCGTCTCCATCTCCAGGTCCGCGTCGACCAGGCGGGCGTGCAGGTCCTCGTACTTGTCCACGTCCATGCGCAGCAGCGCGCGGGCGAACACGACCTGCTCGTCGTCGTCGGGGCGCGTGGTGCTCGTGCCGGCGAGCGGGTCCGCGGGCCCGTCGGACAGCAGTTCCGCGTCGCCGCCGTGCCCGACGTAGTCGCGCTCCAGCTTGCGCTCCTCCATCACGAGTCCCTGGTCGGAGGCTTCCGCCTGCTCGAGCTGGGCGATCGACGAGCGCGTGCGCTGCAGGTCGGGATTGCGCTCGCCGAGCTGGACCTGCTGCTGGGCGAGATCGGTCTCGAGCGCGGCGAGCCGCTCGCGGCGCTGGCGCTGCAGTTCCTCGCGGTAGCGCCGGTGCTCCACGAGCTGCCCGTAGAGTCCCGAGAGCTCGTCGCTCTTCTGCTGGCGGGTCGTGATCTTCGGCGCCGCCAGGCCGGCGGCGCGCGCGCGGGCCGTCCGCAGCGCCTGCACGCGATCTTCCAGCTGCGTGCCCAGCGCGGTGGTGGAACGCTGCAGGATGTCGTGGGTCTCGCGGATGCTCTGCACGTCGAGCCGGCGGCGGGTCTCGAGGAACTGCCGCTGCGCCTCCTCGACAATGCTCCGGGTGGTGTTCGGGTCGGACCAGTGCGCGCGGATGGTGAGCACCTCGTTCTGCGCCACCGCGTACAGGCGCTTCTGCAGCATCTCGACCAGCGCATCCTCGATTTCGGCCCGGCTCAGCGGGCCCCGGATGCGCTCCGTCACGGCGTCCTTGAGGCGCATCCACGGCGGCCGCGTCTCCCGCCAGCTGCGGACCAGGCCCACGGTCCGCACGATGCCGAGCAGCGTCGCGCGCTGCTCCACGAACTCGACGGCCGACCGCTCGGGCGCCTCGGCGCCGACGGGCACGGCGCGGCCGGGGTGGGCGAGCGCGGGCATGAGGTAGTTCCTGCTCAGCACCACGCGTGCCTCGGACGTGTACGTGCGCGGCAGCAGGATCGCGGCCGCAACCCCGACCGCGGTGAACACCGCCACGCACAGCGCCACGTCGTACCAGCGGCGGCGCATCGCGCCGGAGACCAGCGCGAACGCCCGGCGCAGGACGGCGACGTCGAACCGCACGATCGGCGGCTCCGCGTCCTCGGGGCGGAGGTCAGGCGTCATGGGGAACCTGCCTCAGCGCGGCCGACGCGAACTGTGCGAGCAGCGTGAAGTCCACGGGCTTGGACAGAAACGCGTCGGCGCCCGCGCGCATGGCGTCCGCGCGATCGGCGAGCGCGCGGCGCGCGGACGTGATGACGATCACGGCGCCCGACGTCGCGGGGTGGCTCCGCAGGAGTTCGCACACGGCGATGCCGCACATCCGGGGCAGCATGAGGTCCAGGCAGATGAGCCGAGGGCGCAGGCGGACCGCCTCGCTCGTCGCGGTCTCGCCGTCCGCCACCGAGCGGACCTCGTAGCCGAACTGGGAGAGGAACACCCCCAGCAGCATTCCCAGCTCGGGTGCGTCGTCGACGACGAGCGCCAGCGGCCGGTCGAGGGGCGGGTTCGCGTCGGTCACTTGAGCCTCGGGTAGACGTAGAGCAGCGCGCACACGTAGAGCGCCGCGAAGATGCCGAACTGCGCCACGAGCGGCCGCCAGCGCCGGTCGCCCGGTGTCCGCCGCGCGGCCAGGACGGGGACGGCGAACGTGGCGATCAGCACCGAGATGAGGAGGGCCTTCTGCATCGCGTCAGCGTCCTGTCGTGAGGGGAGGCGTCCAGGCGAAGCCTGCACGGGAGCTACTTTGCACCTCGCGTGCCAGCGCGGACCCGCGGGTCGAGTGCTCCGATACGAGCCGCAGTGTGAACGCCCCCGCGCGCAGGTGGCAGGTGACCGTGGCCTCCATCTGGGCCTGGCGGGTCCGCGTCACCCCGGTGCCGACGTCGGCGCCGGCGCTGCAGGCGAGCCCCAGCTCCCAGCTTCGCGCCCACCGCACGGCGCCCCGCAGGTCCGACTCGAACGCGCTGTTCGGCGTGCCCACCGACCGCTCCAGCCGCGGGGCGAACGCGCCACCCCAGCGCCACGAGGCGCGCCGGCGCGCCAGCCGGGTGCC
>CAIXRL010000521.1 GCA_903921835.1 Candidatus Eiseniibacteriota bacterium
ATCACGCAGCAGCTCGCGCGCGGCCTGTTCCTGGGCAATGCGCGCAACATGACCCGCAAGCTGAACGAGATGGTGCTGGCGCTCGCGCTCGAACGCCTGCTGTCCAAGGACCGCATCCTCGAGATGTACCTGAACAGCGTCTACTTCGGACGCGACGCGCAGGGCGGCATCGCGGGAGTGGCGGAGGCTTCGCGCCGCTTCTTCGGCGTTCCCGTGGACTCGCTCTCGCTCGAACAGTGCGCGCTGCTCGTCGGCGTGATTCCAGCGCCCAACCTGTACTCGCCGCTGCGCCGGCCCGACAACGCGCTCCGCCGCCGCGCGGTGGTGCTGCACGAGATGGTCGAGGCCGGCGCGATCACGCCGTTCGACGCGGCGGTGGCCACCGTGCAGCCGCTGCGCCTCGATCCCCAGCCACCGCCGCCGGAGCGCTTCCCGTCGTTCCTCGGCTACGTGCGCCAGGCGCTCGGACGCGAACTGCCGCGCGGCGCGCTCGAGGGCTGGGGGCTCACGGTGTTCACGACCGCCGACCCGGTGTGGCAGACGCGCGCCGAGGAGGACCTCGCCGCGGGCCTGCTCGATCAGGAGCTGTGGCGCGGCCGGGGCGCGGGCCGGCTCGAGGGCGCGTTCGTGCTCATGGATGCGGCGACGGCGGAGGTTCGCGCGCTGGTCGGCGGCCGCGACGCGGGCAACGGTGATTTCAACCGCGCCACGATGGCGCTGCGCCAGCCCGGATCGGCGATCAAGCCCATCGTCTACGCGGCCGCGCTCGATTCGCGCCGCGGCACGCCGCGCATGTCGCCGGCGACGAGCGTTTCCGACCTGCGCCGCTCCTTCGACACGCCCGAGGGCCCGTGGCAGCCACGCAACGACGAAGGCGAGTACCACGAGTCCGTGACGCTCGCGAAGGCGCTGGTCAAGTCGCTGAACGTCGCGACCGCCAACCTCGTGCAGGCGATCGGCCCCGGCACCGTGGCGCGCTACGCCGAGCGCTTCGGGCTCGGACGGCCCGCCGCGGTCGCGAGCATCGGCCTGGGCACGCACGAGGTGACGCCGCTGGCGCTCGTGGATGCGTACACGGTGTTCGCCAACGACGGCTGGCGGCGCGAGCCGACACCGGTGCGCGCCGTGCTCGACGGCCACGGCGCGGCGCTGCCGCTGCCGGCGCGCAAGCCCGTGGATGTGCTGCCCGAGGCGGACGCCGCGGTCGCGCGCGGCCTGCTCGAGGACATCGTGACGTTCGGCATCTCGTATCCGCTGCGCGCTGAGTACGGCTTCACGCGGCCGTGCGGCGGCAAGACCGGCACCACGAACGACTATCACGACGCCTGGTTCGTCGGCTTCACGCCCGAGCTGGCAGCGGGCGTGTGGGTGGGCTACGACCAGCCGCAGAGCCTGTCGCGGCCCGCGGCCAAGGTCGCCATTCCGGTGTGGGCGCGGGTCATGAACCACGCGCTCGAGGGCTTCCCCGCGACCGCATTCCCCGCGCGTCGCGACGAGACGGTCGCGTGGATCGATCCGTACACGGGCGGCCTCGCGCGCGGCGACTGCCCCTCGCCGCTGCGCGTCGCGTTCCTCACCGGCAGCGAGCCGCGCACCGCGTGCGCGAAGGACCACGCCGCGGACTGGGCGTCCATCGCGGCACGGGCAGCCGCCGACAGCGTGACGAGGGCGTCGCGCGATTCGGTCGCGCTCGCGGATTCGCTCGCCGCCGGCGGGCCGCGGTGACGCGCGCGGGCTTCCGACGGGGGCGCCACGAGATCGCGGGGCCGGGCGGAGCGGCGCGGGGCGGCGAACGGTCACCGGAAGCGCTCGTCCCGGCCGCTGAGAGAGGCACGGCGCGGGGCCGGGAGGGCTCGGCGCAAACGGCGGCTCGGCGCGTGCCGACACGTTTGAGCGGGCCCCGGGCGCCGACCTTGCATCCCGCAGCCACGTCGGCGGTGATGGCGCAATAGTCCGCAGCCCCGAAGGCGGGAGAGTTCAGGCGGACGTTGTTGCGCTCCCCGCGATTCGCGCGCTGACGAGCCTACTCGTGAGGAGCGGCTCGTGGCAGGCGCTCATGAGGCCTCCCGCCAGACCGTTCTGCTCGTGACCCACCGGGATCGCCGGCGGCCCCAGGGGCTGGTGGCAACGCACCCGCAAAGACGTCGCCATCCAGGATGAAGCCGTCAACTACCTGCTGCGCTTAGGTTTTCGCGCCCAGGGGTGCCGGGCCGACGAGAGATAGAGTTTATGCAAGAGTCTATCATTGGACGCCGCTGGCTTGGGGACCGGGCGCGGAAGCTGGCGCGGGGTTGTCCTGCCCGTCAGGCGTGATCAGCTTGTCGAAGCCGATGCGTTCCTGCCCACGACTGCCCCGACGGGAACTTGCGCCGAGGCGGCTGTGGGCAGGAACGCGAGGGCAGGGTCAGCCGATCATCTCACCACCACTACGCGGCGGGTGAGGTCCACGCCCTTCGCCTGCATGCGCACGAAGTAGATCCCTGCGCGCAGGTCGCCGGCTTCGAGTGCCGCCGCATAGCGGCCCGGCTCGCGCACGCCGTCTGCGAGCATCGCCGCCTTACGCCCCTGCACGTCGACAAGCGTGAGGCGTACGTATGTGCGCACAGGAATCTCGAAGGTGAGAAGCGCGTGGCCGCGCGTGGGATTGGGTGAGAGCGGCGAGAGCGCGAATGCCGTGATCGGCTCCTGCGCCGTCGCCGAGATCGGCCCGAACGTGGAAGAACTGCCGTCACGCCGCACGCCGCTCAGGCGGTACCACTGTTCCTGACCCGCTGTTGCGTCGGCGTCGAGCACGCTAGTGGTGCGGCCACTCGTGACGGGCGTAGCAGCCACCGGCGACCACCCCCCGCTCGCTGACGCCGCGCGCTCGAGCCCGAGGGACTGGAACGCGGACGGATCGCTCAGCTCCCACTCGACGCGCACGCCGGCGTCGGTCGGGACCGCGCGGAACAGCTCCACCAGCGTCGGCGTGGTGAACGCCGAGGCCCTCGTCGCGCTGTCGGCATTGCCGGCGTAGTCGCGCGCGATCACGCGCAGGTAGGCGCTGTTGTTCGCCGCGGCGCCGCTGACGAGCCAGATGCACGTGTCCCTGTTGGCGATGCCCGAAGCGAGCGTTTCCCACGGGCCCGTCGGGCCGGTGCGCGAGAGCTTCAGGTCCACCGACTGCACGCCGACGTTGTCGGTCGCGCTCCAACTGAGCGAGAAGTTGGTGCCGTTGGTGAGGGTCTCGCCGCCGTTGGGAGAGAGCACGTGCACGACCGGGGCGACCACATCGGGAATCGTGCTCGGGCAGGCTCCTGGCCCGCCGCCTACGCCCACATCATTTCGCGTCGTACCGTACGACGGGAGCATGCAAACTGGGTCGTTCAGGTCCCCGCACGACGAGAAGCATGCATCGTTGTAAGCCGTTCCCGGGTCTCCATGATCGATGCAGGGGGATCCGGGGAAGATCTTCAGGGACGTCCGACTGGCGAAGATGGGGTTCGCGCTAAAGTTCGAATCAGCGGCAGCCCCGTAGCCTCCCTGCACGTCCGAGTGGTTCACACTCAACCCGCCCGTGCCGATCTGGGTGCCGTTGAAGAACACGAGCGAGTTCAGCACCGTGACCGTACTCACCGCAGCGTCCAGTCCGGAGGGCGCATTGTAGGCCAGCGTGCAGTTGCGAAGCGTGGCTTGGCCCTGCGCGACATACGTACCACCGCCGCCGCGGGTGCAGGTGGCGTCGAGTTGGTTGTCGGAGAGGATAGAGTTGTTGAGGTCGAACTGGGCGTTGCTGTAGGTGCCCCCGCCGAGCGTAGTTGCGCACCAAAGATAGTGATAGGCATGCACGGAGTTACTGTCGACCCGGCAGCGCTCGCCGAGCATTTGTCCGTCGGCCCTTATGCCCCCCCCCCAGGAGTTCGCCGCCCCCCCCGAATAGCCGCAGTTCGATGTGATTGAGTTGGCGCGGATGAGGCTGTCGAAGATGTGAAGGGTCGCCGTCGCATTACAGAAGATGCCGCCCCCGCTCGCCAGGCTGCCCGACGACGACGAGTTGCTAGAACTCACGGTGTTGTTGCTAATCACGGAGTCCAGAATGATGAGGGAGTTGGTTGAGCAGATGCCTCCTCCTCCGGCTCCTGATCCCCCACTGACCGAGTTAGACTTGATCGTGCAGTGCCTCAGTGTTAGCGGGGAGTTCGTGTACACGCCGCCGCCGTAGGCTTGGTCCGCCCAAGCTACAGAGTTGTTGCGGACCATGCAGTCGTGAATATCCACACGACTGCTGTCGATCGTGATCCCACGATTCGTGGAGCGCGAGATGTCACAGAAGCCAAGCGTGCTTGGAGAACTGTAGTTGAAGAAGATGCCGTGCCACCCCGCGACCGAGTCCGGGCAGCCGAAGACAATGGAGTCCGACGCTGTGCCCACGGCCGTCAGGGTTCCTGCGACTTGAAATGAGTACGGGCCGAGGAAGAGGACCTTTACGCCCGGCTCGATGGTGAGGCTGGAAACCAGGACGTCACACGTGACCAGATACGGTGATTGCGCTTTCGTCCAGGTCCCGTAGACGGGCCCGCAGACGGTTGTGCTAGCTTGCGCGACCGATGCGGTCGAGGCGA
>CAIXRL010000522.1 GCA_903921835.1 Candidatus Eiseniibacteriota bacterium
CGGCTCGGCGAGCAGCGCCTCCAGCTCCAGCGCGCCGGCGCAGCGCGCGCAGCCGACGGCGTGCTCGTGCGCCGCGGCGGCGAGCGCTGCGTCGCGACCGCCGTCGAGCCAGGCAGCGACCTGCGCGCAATCATGGATCGCATCTTCGATCATGCCGGCAACCCTCCCTCGCGCTGCCATGCCTCGCGCAACGCGGTGCGCGCGCGGGCGAGGTGCGTCTTCACGGTGTTCTCGGGAATGCCGAGCGAAGCGGCGATGTCCTCGACGGCGTGATCGCGGCCGTAGAACAGCGACACCACCGCGCGCTGGGTCGGCGTGATCTCCGCCATCAGCCGTTCCAGTCGCGCGGCAAGGAGGGGATCGCGCATACCCTCGAACGCCGGCACCGCGGCGAGCTGCGCATCGTCGAGCACGGTTTCGCGGCCGCGGCGCGTGCGCAGCGTCGCGGCGCGGTCCAGCGCGCGGCGCGCGACGATGCGGTGCAGCCACGTGCCGAACGCGGACTCGCCGCGGAAGCTCGGCAGGGCAGCCCACGCGCGCACGAACGCCTCCTGCGCAACGTCCTCCGCGTCGGGGAGCGAGCGCGTGATGCGCAGCGCCAGCCCCAGTGCCCGGTCGCGATGCAGGTCCACCAGCACGCGAAACGCCTCCTCGTCACGGTCGCGCGCACGCGCGACCAGATCCCGCTCTTCAATGGCGCCCGGCGCCGCGGCGGTGCAGGGCGCCGGCCCCGCCGCGACGGCACCTGGCACGGGCAGGGCGCCCACAGGTTCCGCGGCCGGCTGGTTCATCACGAGGTTGGACCGCCCGAGGGGCGGATCGGGTTTCACGTCGTGAACCTCCAGCATCCACCTTACTGCGGACGCTCCGGGGCAGGCGAACCGGATCGCCGGAAGCCGGCTGAAACCCGCCGGCCGGACCGCCCGTCCAACCGGGCACAGGCGGAAACACAAGCCACGCTCCCGGCGGCCCGCCGGGTCCCAACCCCAGAGGAGCCCTATATGTTCTCGTTCGACAGCGGCCTGCTCGTCCCGATGATGATCTTCGCCCTTCCAATCGTCGCGGTGGCCGGCGGCATCACCGCGGGCATCGTCAAGACGATCAGCCGGCACCGGCTGATGGAGCTGGCGCAGCGCGAGCGCATCGCCGCAATCGAGCGCGGCATCGACCCGAACAAGCTGCCGCCGATGACGGCCATGATGTCGGACAGCGGGGACGCGCCGACGTACATGACGTTCCGCCAGGCCTCGATCCACCGCTCCCGCGGGCTGCTCATCGGCGGCATCATCACGCTGTCCGTCGGTATCGGGGTCTCGGCGATGCTCTACTTCGTCGCCGACAGCTCCACCGACAGCAACGCGTGGGCGACGGGCCTCATCCCGACATTCATCGGCGTGGCGCTGATCCTCTCCTCGTTCCTGTACCGCCGGTTCGCGGCGGAGGACGGCGAGGGGCCGGCGAAGGGCTGAGTCGCCCATCGCGCGCGCGGCCCGCCCCCCGTGACCGGGGGTGGGCCGCGCGCGTCTCCGGCAGACCGCGCGGGGCCTCCGGGGCGCGCGTGGCGCGCTCCGCGGGTGCGCTTCGCGGTTGCCCTCCGCCCCGCCGGTTCCTATGCTCGCCCCATGGCAAGACGACTCTCTCACGTCGACGAGCGCGGCCGGGTGCGCATGGTGGACGTCTCGGCGAAGAACGTGACACTGCGCGAGGCGGTGGCGCGCGGGTTCGTGTGGATGCGCCGCGAAACGCTGGAGCGGCTCGCGGCGGACAGGAGCCCCAAGGGCAACGTGCTCGCGACCGCACACCTGGCCGCGGTGATGGCGGCCAAGCGAACGAGCGACCTGATCCCGCTCGCCCATCCCGTGCCCATCGAGGCCGTGGACGTGGCGTTCGAGCTGGACCGCGACGGTCCCGCGGTGGCGATCGAGGCGCACGTGCGCACGCGCGGCCGCACCGGCGTCGAGATGGAGGCGCTGACCGCGGTCGCGGCGGCGGCGCTGACGCTCTACGACATGCTCAAGGCCGTGGACCGCGGCATGGTGATCGGCGAGATCGCGCTCTGGGAGAAGCGCGGAGGGCGCAGCGGCGTGTGGACACGCAGGCGCGCCGTGCCGCGCGCGGACGCCCCGGGAGCACCCGCACCGGCGAAGAACGCGGCGGCGCAGCGCGCGGC
>CAIXRL010000523.1 GCA_903921835.1 Candidatus Eiseniibacteriota bacterium
CAAGGTATAGGTACCGTTTGGAACCTGGAAGCAATAGCCTTTGACATTGTATCGTTCCCCCCGGTAGATCTCCGGATCCTTCGTGTTCTCGATCGGCACCCCACCGCGCAGGGCAACGCGCGGCCGGGGTCGAGCTCGACCGCGACGTCCCGCGCGCCCCAGTCGCGGCCCGGAAGCGTCGCCCGCGGCAACCACATCGCGTATCGGACCGCCGCCTGTCGCGCGAACGCGTCGGAGGTATTTCGTGGCGGAGTCACGGGCCTATGGCCGCGGTGGAAGTGACCACGCAGGGCGAAGCGGTGGAGGTGGCAGCATGAGCACTGATGCCGCCTCCCTGAACGAAGCCGCCAACTGCCTGTTGCGCTAGGGCTTCCGCGCCCGGTGGGTGCCGGGCCGACGAATGATCGAGTTTATGCAAGAGTCTATCATTGGAGTCTGTTCGGCTCGGGGGCGAGGCGCGGATGTCGGCCCGGCTTCCTCGAGCGGTTTGGGCGCCGGCCACGGCAGGGGCTCCTCGACGCTCGCGGCCACCCCGGAGAGTGGCCGCGAGAAGGTGTCTACCTCGACGACGCGTGCGCGTCCCCGCTCACTTCAGGATCGCCACGCGCGCCGAGGCGGCATGCGTGCCCTGCGTGAGCCGCACCAGGTACACGCCTGGCGCCAGCGCGCGATCCGTCGCCAGCGCCAGCGTGTGTCGGCCCGGCCCCAGCGCGCCCACCTCGCGCTCCAACACGCAGCGGCCGCCGAGGTCATACAGTGACAGCGTCGCGGCCCGCGCTTCAGGCAACGTGAACGTCACGCTCAGCGGGCCCATGGAAGGATTCGGCCACGCTCCCGCCAGCGCGAACGCCACGGAACCGCCCTGCGGCACGTCCGTCGCTCCCCCCGGCAGCACGAAGGCATACGCGCTCTCGTTGCCGTGGACGTCCACCGCCGAGAGCCGGTAGTAGTGCGGAACACCCGCGTGATCCACGTACCCGGTGTCGGGCTGCGCGACGACGAGGTTGCCCGGACCCGGCACGAAGCCCGGCGTGTCGCCGCGGTAGAGCCGGAACGCCGCAAAGTCCGCCGCGCCGCTCACTCCCCAGTGCAGCGACGTGGTGCCGTTCGCGTACTGCGCGGTGAACGGTGCCGGCACGAGCGGTGCGAGGTTGTCCACCGAGTAGCCGCTGTCCGGCGCGGAATCCCAGTACTCCGTGCCGGAGGCATTCTGCGCCCGCACCATGAAGAGCGTGTAGGGATTGGAACCGCCCAGCGAATCGAATGCGGTGGCGGCGAGGCAACTGTAGCCCGCCAGCCCGTGCGCGCTGACCGAGCCCAGGTACTCCCAGTAGTACGTCCGCCCATTCTCGACGCTCGAGCGGAAGATCCTGCACGTCGGAAGCCCGGGGGCCGGCCCGTCAGACGCCAGGTGTGCGCCGTGTTCGAGTGCGGCCAGCACCAGCCCGTTCGGGACCTGCCGCCAGATCCAGTAGGCATCCACTGGATTGTTCGGCAGGTGATCCAAGGCGCTCGCGGCCCAGCGCAGGCTGACCTTGCCGCCCTGGTCATTGGGCACGTCGCGGGCGCTGGTGATGGTCGGCGGGGCGGCGCTCAACACCTGCTGCGTCCAGACCGGCGAGATGCCGCCGAAGAACCTGCCGTCGCCGCCGTAGACCGCCCTGAGCGCGCGGGTCCCGAGGTAGGGGCTGGACAGCGCGAACGCCGCCGTGTTGCCGCTCAACACGGACGTGCCCAGCAGCGTGAAGCCGTCGAAGAAGCTCACGCTGCCGGTGGGCACGCCGCAGAATGGCGCAGGCACCGCGACGCTGGCCGTCAGCGTGAGGGCGGTGCCGAGGAGCGAAGGGTCGAGGCTCGAGGCGAGCAATGCGCGCGTGGGTGCGAGGGCGAGCAATACCGAAACCGTGTTGGCGCCCAAGTTCGCCACCACCAGGTCAAGCTTGCCGTCGCCATTCAGGTCCTCGATCGCGGCCGAGTACGGGCCGGTCCCGGTCGCGAAGTCGGTCTTGATCCCGAATCCGCCCGCGCCATTGCCCAGCAGCACCGACGCCGTATTGACGTTCATGTTCGCTGTCACGATGTCCAGCTTGCCGTCGCCATTCAGGTCCCCGATCGCGACCGAGTACGTAGCGCCCCCGGTCACGAAGTCGGTCTTGGTCCCGAATCCGCCCGCGCCGTTGCCCATCAGCACCGACGCCGTGGCAGCGTTCCAGTTCGCCGTCACGATGTCCAGCTGGCCGTCGCCATTCAGGTCCTCGATCGCGACCAAGGACGGGCCGGCCCCGGTCGCGAAGTCGGTCTTGGTCCCGAATCCGCCCGCGCCATTGCCCAGCAGCACCGACGCTGTGTTGGCGTTCATGTTCGCCGCCACGAGATCGGGCTTGCCGTCGCCATTCACATCCCCGATCGCGACCGACCACGGAAAGGCCCCAGTCGCGAAGTCGGTCTTGGTCCCGAATCCCCCAGCGCCGTTGCCCAGCAGCACCGATACCGTGTTGTCATTGCGGTTCGCCGTCACGATGTCGTGCTTGCCGTCGCCACTCAGGTCCCCGATCGCGACCGTGTACGGGGTGGCCCCGGTCGCGAAGTCGGTCTTGGTCCCGAATCCGCCCGCGCCGTTGCCCAGCAACACCGATACGATGTTGGAGATGTAGTTCGCCGCCACGAGATCGGGCTTGCCGTCGCCATTCACGTCCGCGATCGCGAGCGACACGGGTCCGGCCGCGGTCGCGAAATCGCTCTTCGCCCCGAAGCTGCCGCTGCCGGCTCCGGGCAGCAGCGAGATCTTGCTCGCGGTCAGGTCGGCCACCGCGAGGTCCGGCTTGCCGTCGCCGTTCACGTCGCCGATCGCCACCGACACCGGGCCGGTCCCGGTCGCGTAGTCCGCCTTGGACGCGATCCCGCCCGCACCGTTGCCCAGCAGCACCGTCACCGTGGCGGCCGACTGATTCGCCACGACCAGGTCCAACTGGCCGTCACCGCTCACGTCACCGATCGCGACCGATCTGGCGCCGGACGCGGTCGCGTAGTCGCTCTTCGCACCGAATCCGCCCGCGCCGTCGCCCAGCAGGATCGACACCGAACCGGCTGTGACGTTCGCCACCGCGATGTCGAGCGTGGCGTCGCCGTTCAGGTCCCCGAGCCCAACCGAGCACGGGCCGGCCCCGGTCGCGAAGTCGGTCTTTGTCCCGAATCCGCCCGCACCATTGCCCAGCAGCACCGATACCGTGTTGTCACTGCGGTTCGCCGTCACGATGTCGAGCTTGCCGTCACCATTCAGGTCCCCGATCGCGACCGAGAACGGGCCGGCCCCGGTCGCGAAGTCGAGCTTGGTCCCGAAGCTGCCGGCGCCGTTGCCCAGCAGCACCGATGCCGTGTTGGAGATGCAGTTCGCCGCCACGATGTCGAACTTGCCGTCGCCGTTGACGTCCGCGATCGCGACCGAGCAGGGGCCGCTGCCGGTCGCGAAGTCCGTCTTCGCCCCGAACCCACCGACGCCATTGCCGAGCAGCACCGACACGGTGTTCGCAGCGGAGTCCGCGACGACCATGTCCGGCGCGCCATCGCCGTTGAGGTCTCCCGTCGCGACCGAGCGCGGCGAAGCGCCGGTCGTGAAGTCGAGCCGCGTGCCGACGGTGAAACCCTGTGCCGCCGCTGGCGCGGGCTGCCAGCAGGCGAGCAGGCAGGTGCAGGCAAGCGCCAGCGCGATGCGGAGCGCAAACTCCTGCCGTCCACTCGCGGAGAGCTGGGTGTACGCCGCCCAGCGCTGCGCGCTGGGCGGTGGGGCCGCCGGAATCATCGAATGGCGGTCGAGATTGCGACGAAGCAGATCCTGTCGGGTCATGACTCACGCCTCCTCTGCGATGAGCGATCGGAGGCGTGGCCTGCGGGGGATGTGCGCGTCGACGATCGCTGGTGTTGGGTCGTCCGGGGACCGGAGTGCCCAAACTGCATCCGGGCGGCGAGCGCCGCGGGATGCGAAAGTACGGATCACCCCCAATGCGCGGGCCGTGCGTTGCAGAAAGAGTACGGCGACACGCGGTCCGCTACTACTACTACTACGTAGATCGTCGAGGGCGGAGAAGCGCCGCAGGGAGGAACACGCCCGCTCCTACCAGCCATGCACCCAGTCGCGCCGCCTCCGGTTCAGCTCGGCGAGTTGGTTCGGCATCGGCCTCCGGTCCCTGTGGACAACCGAGGTTGACCGCATCCCCTCGAATGATAGAGTTCTTACCAATCTCGATCCTTCGAGACCCACCTGCCAGCGTGCGGGAGCGAAAACGCAACTCCTTGGGGCGGGACAAGTTCTGCGCAAGAACCGCTGAAGTCTATCATTGGGCCGTCGTTCCCGATCGCAAAGCCCCGTCGCGGCACGGGAACGCGGGTCTACATGGCCGCCTGCATACGTGCCCCGGCGTCGTCACGCCCGCTCGCTCCCCAAGGTTCCGCCACGGGGAGCCGCGGACATCCACCGGCCCCGGTTCGGCCGCTGGCAGCTCCTCCGGATTCCGCCGTTGAAACCTGCACTCGCGCCAGTGGGAGAGGTTCAAGGGTGCCATCGCGGGTGCCGGCGCGCGGGTGGCAGGTCCCGGTTCGGCATCGCGAGCATCCTGCTGGGCCCCCCTGGCCACGGTGAAATGCAGCGAGACGCGGGTTCGCTTGCCGGGGCGCACCCGGGACGAATGGTGTGCGTCTCCCTCGCCTGCGGAGCAGCGCTGGAGGGCGTGCCGGCCCGCGCCGGGGGGATTCCTTCTGGGTCGCCGGGGCGCCCCCGACACCGCGGGCGCAATTCGTTCGCCTGGACATCCGGCGGGATGCGGCCGCTGGAGGCACGATCGCGTTCGGCGTGATGGGCGCTCTCGTGGGCGCCTCCCCGGCCGGCATCGGGGCGGAGACCTCCCCGCGCACTTCACCCTCGATGGCAGTGCCTCGGGTGACCCCGCAGCGGCACGACACGGTGGAGGGCGCGGCGATCGGCGAGGCCGTCTTCGCCGCGACCGGCCCGGTCCGGGGGAGGGTGCACAGGCACTGCTGGTCCATGGGCTGCCCCAGGGCGGTCTGGGATCCGCCCGCGATCGAGAAGCCCTGGCAGGTTCCCGGCGGGCGCCGGCGAACGGGCGACCGCGCTCAGCCCCCCGCGCGCGCCACCTCCACCGGGCCCGCCGGCCGACCCGCCAGCAGCACCACCATGACCGGCGTGACGATGCACGCCAGCAGCGTCGAGCTGAGCAACCCGCCAATGATCACCATCGCGAGCGGCGAGTAGAGCGAGGAGTTCTGCAGCGCCAGCGGGGTCAGGCCGCCGATCGCGGTCAGCGTGGTCAGCAGGATGGGCAGGAAGCGCGTTTTGCCCGCGCGCTCGACGGCCTCGCGCAGCGGCACGCCCTGGTCGCGGAGCTGGGTGGTGAAGTCCACGAGCAGGATGCTGTTCTTGATCACGATACCCATCAGCGCGATGAAGCCGATCATCGCGGTGAACGACAGCGTGTAGCGGCACAGGAACAGCGCCAGCAGGCCGCCCACAATGCCGAGCGGGATCACCGACGCCACGATCAGCGTGCTGCGGAACGTGCCGAACTCCAGGATCAGGATCGCGAGCACGATGAACACGGTCAGGATGATCGCCGAGCCCAGCCCGCCGAAGCTCTCCTGCCGGCTCTCGATTTCGCCGGCGGGGATCACGCGGTAGCCAGGTGGCAGCCGCCTTCGGGCCAGCTGGGCGAGCACCGCCTGCGTGACGCGGTCGGTGTTGAAGCCGGTCCGCACGTTGGAGGTGATGGTCACCGAGCGCTGGCGACCGTAGTGCTGGATCACCGGCGTGCTCGCCTCGAGGCGTACGGAGGCGACCTGGCGCAGCGGCACCGCGGCGCCGGTCAGCGAGGGCAGCATCAGGCGGTCGAGCGCCTCCAGCGACGGCGCGCCGTCCAGGCTGGGCGAGGCATGTGCGGCCACGCGGGTCACCGGCAGGCGCACGCGGATCGCGTAGTCCTGACCGTCGGCCTCGCGCACGGAGCCGGCCTCGGTGCCGGCCAGCGCCAGCCGCACCATGCGGTCCACGGTGACCGTGGACACACCGAGCAGGCCGGCCTTGCGCGTGTCCACCTGCACACGGACGCCCGTGGTCCTGAGCTGCAGCGGGTTGACCACGTTCCACGTGCCGGGCGTCCGGTCGATCGTGCGCTGCACGTCCGCGGCCAGCGCGCGCAGCGTGTCGAGGTCGTCGCCGGCGATGCGCATGGCGATCGGCGCGTCGATGGGCGGGCCGTTCTCGAACGCCTTGAGTTCGATGCGGGCGTCCGGGTACCGGTCGAACGCCGCCTGCAGCGAGTCGAGCATCGCCGGCGTGCGCCGGGTGTCGTATTCGTGCAGCGTCACGAACAGCTCGCCGAAGTTGGCGCGCTCGTTCGCGGACTGCACGTTGTAGTAGACGGACGGGTTGCCGTGCCCGACGTTCGCCAGCACGTCGCGCACCTCGGGCCGCTCGCGCAGCCGCTGCTCGATCCAGCGCACCGCGCGGTCGGTGGCGCCCAGGCTGGAGCCCTGGGGCGTGGTCACGCGCACGAGAAACTGAGGCGTGTCGGCCTTGGGGAACAGGCTGAAACCGATCGCCGGCACCAGCGAGACGCTGAACACGACCAGCGCGGCCGCCGCCAGCAGCGTGCGGCGCGGCTTGTCCAGCGCCCGGCGCAGCCAGCGGCCGTAGGTGCGGTCGATGAAGCGGTTCAGCCATTGCAGAATCCGGTTGCCCTCGGGGTTCTCGGTGCGCGACAGCATGCGCGAGGCGAGGAACGGCACCAGCGTGAGCGACACGACCAGCGAGGCGAGGATGGTGTACGTGACCGCCGCCGGCAGGCTGCGGATGTACTTCCCGGGCGTGCCCGGCAGCATGAACATCGGGATGAACGCGGCGATCAGGGTGGCGGTGCAGCCCACCACCGCGACCGCGATCTGCCGGGTGGCGGCCACCGCCGCCTCGTCGCGGCTCATGCCGCGGCGCAGGAAGCGCGCGATGTTCTCGACCACGACGATGGAGTCGTCCACGAGCAGTCCCAGCGCGATCACGAACCCGACGATGCTGAGCTGGTTGATGCTGAAGCCCGTCAGCTGGAGCAGCGCGACGCCGATCGCCAGCGACAGCGGGATCGAGATCATCACCACCAGCGACGCGCGCGTGCCCAGCGGCAGCAGCGTGACCAGCACCAGCAGAATGGCGAGCACGAAGTCCTCGGCCAGCCGCGCCAGGCGGTGCTTCACGTTGAGACTCTGGTCGAACGGGCGCTGCAGGGTCATGCCGGGCGGCAGCGTCGGCTCGAACTCGTCGAGCGTCTTCCACGCCGCGTTGCGCACGTCGTTGATGCGCCGGCCCGCCTTCATCTCGGCGGTGACGAACGTGGCGCGGTGGCCGTTCCAGCGGCCGATGTGCCGCAGATCGGCGTGGCTCCAGCGCACGTCGGCCACGTCGCCGAGCGTAACGATGGCGTGGCCGTTGCCGCCCACGACGGTGTTGCGCACCTGGTCCACGTCGCGGTAGCCGCCGTTGGTCTTGACGTTGAACGCGCGCAGCCCCGCGTCGGCGCTGCCGCCGGGGATGATCACGTTGTCGCTCTGGATGGCCTGCAGCACCTGCGCGGCCGTGAGGTGCAGCGCCGCGAGCCGGCCCGGGTCCAGCTGCACGCTCACCTCGCGCGCGGGATACGCCCAGCGGTCCACGGCGCGGATGCCGGGCACGCGCTCGAGGCGGTCCTTGAGGTGGCGCGCCTGCGCCTCGAGATCGGCGTAGGGCAGCGCGTCCGAGACCAGCGCGACCTGCAGGATGTTGACGTTGGCGAGGTCCCACTTGTGCACGTCGAGCCGGTAGAGGTCCTGCGGCAGCTGCGGGCGCAGCGCATTCACCTCGCGCACGACCTGGTCGTACTTCTTCTCGGGGTCCGTGGAGGCGTCGAACTCGACCTCGGTCACCGACAGGCCGTCCTCGATGGTGGTCTTGAGCGACTTGAGCCCGTCGAGCGAGTTGAACTTCGCCTCGAGCTTGTCCACCACGAGCTGCTCCATGTCCGCCGGCGTCGCCCCGGGGTAGACCACGACCACCGTGCTGGCCGAGACCGGGAACACCGGGTCCTCGGAGAGCGGGATGGAGCGCAGCGCGGACACGCCGAGCGCCGCCGCCATCGCGAACATCACGATGGTGAGCTGCGGGTGGCGCACCGCGTATTCGGAGATCTTCATCGCGCGCTCTCCCGGGGCCGCGAGTCCTCGGTCAGGAACGGCGCGCCCTCGACCACGATGCGCCCCACGCCCTCGAGCCCCGCGGTCACCGCGGCTCGGTCGCCGTCGATGAACGCCAGCCGCACCGCGTGGCGCACGGCGCGCCCGTCGGGCCCGAGCGTCCACACGCCGGCGTGCTCGCCGTCACCCTCGACCAGCGCCGCGACCGGCACCCACTTCACCCTCTGCGCGTGCGCCGGCGTCAGCGTGACGTCGGCGACCAGCCCGGAGGCCAGCGCCGCGCCCTCGGCCACGCGCACGGACTCGCTGAGCCGCACCTCCACCTCGTACGTGCCGGCGCCCGGCGCCGCCGCCGCGCCGATGCGCGTCACGCGACCCGCCCAGGTGCGGCCCGGGAAGGCGTCGAAGGTGACCGCGGCCGCGTCGCCCACCGACAGGTGCACGACGTCGCGGTCGGCGATGCCGGCGCGCACGACCTGGCCGAGGCCGGCGCCGCTGAACACCAGGATGGGCGCGCCGGGGCCGACGGTCTGGCCGGGCTCGGCCAGGCGCCGCAGCACCGTGCCGGCGCCGGGCGCGAGAATGGTCGCGGTGCCCGCGTTGAAGCGCGCGGCGTGCGCGTCGCTCTGCGCCATGTCGCGCGCGGTCTGCGCGTTGTCGAACAGCTCGCGGGTGATGACGCTGTCGGCATAGAGCGCCTTCGCCCGCGCCAGGTCGCGGTCCGCTTTCGCGAGCCCCGCGTTTGCCTTCGCCAGCATGGCGCCGATCTCGGGCAGTTCGAGCGCCGCCATGCGCTGACCGGCGCGCACCGCCTGGCCTTCCTCGACGTCGATGCGCGCGATCACGCCGCCCACCTTGAACGCCAGCGGCACCTCTTCCTTGCCCGCAAGCACTCCGGTGGCCAGCACCGGGCGCGATACCTGCGCGGATTCCACCGCGGCGGTGCGCACCGCGACCTCGCGCGGGCCCGCGCTCCCGGCATTGCCGTGCGACCGCCCGCAGCCGGCGGCCAGCAGCGCCACGCCCGCGAAGAGCGCCACCGCGACCCAACCCCGCTTCGTTCCCGAGTTCATCACCGGCCTCCCGCGATCCGCGACCGGTCCGGATAGCGCGCCGCGGCCCGGTCGAGTTCCGCGCAGCGCTGCCAGTATTCGTAGGTGGTGAGCACGTCGTTGAGGCCCGCGCTGGTGTAGGTGGTGCGCGCGTCCAGCAGTTCGAGCAGCGTCGCGGCGCCACTGGCGCGGCGGTGCTCCACCATCTCCCAGGTGCGCCGCGCCGCCGTGAGCCGTTCGTGCGCGGTCGCCAGCGACAGGCGCGCGACCTCGGCCCCCTGCCAGCTCGTGCGCACGTCCAGCTCGACCAGCGTCGCCGCGTCGGCGGCGCGCGTGCGCGCGGCCGCCAGGTCCGTCGCCGCCGCGTGCCGCTGCGCCTCGCGCTGCCCGCCGTCGAAGATGGGCCACTGCACCACCAGCGAGGCGACCCGGTAGTCCGAGCCGTCTCCGCGCTTCACGTGCTCGCCCTGCAGGCCCCAGTCCACCGCGGCGGCCAGCGAGGGCAGGTAGCGCGCACTCGCCAGCGACAGCGCCCCGCCCGCCGCACGCACACCGCCGCGCGCCTGCGCCAGCTCCTCGCGCTGCGATCGCGCGGAGGCGAGCGCCGACTCCAGGGACGGCGGCTCGCCAATGCCGAGCGCGTCGTCCGCCAGCAGCGCCAGCGGCGCGTCCACCGCGCGGCCGAGCCGCTGGTTGAAGAGCTGGCGCGCGGCATCGGCGAGACGCGCCGCGTCGTCGCGCCGCTGCGCGATCTCGGCGCGGTCGGCGCGCGCGCGCAGCACCTCGTCGGGAGTGGCCTTGCCGTTGGCGAGCAGCGACTCCTGCACGCGCACCACCTCCTGCACCAGCACCAGGGTCGAATCGAACAGCTGCGCGAGCCGCGTGGCGCGCGCGTAGTCCAGATAGCCCAGCCGCAGGTCCGCCGCGAGCCGCCGGGTGGCGGCGCCCGTGGCGCCGCGCTGTGCGTCGCGCAGGCCCGCGCGAATGCGCCAGTTGGCCGGCAGCCGCGCGTCCAGCAGCGGCTGCGTCAGGCGCAGGCCGGCTTCCTCGCGCGTGGGCAGCTTGAGGTCGACGTCGGTTGGGAACGCCGAGCTCCTCGTGAGCTGGTCGAGCGTGGCGTACACGGGGTTCACGAGCCTGCCGAGGTCGAGGACGTTGCCCGTGCGGTCCGAGAGCCGTCCACTCGCCACCAGCGAGGGCAGGAACATCCCGGTCGCCCCGGCCACCGTCGCCTGCTCGCGTTCCAGCGCCAGCCGCTCGGCGCGCAGCCCGCGATTCGCCGCGAGCCCTTCGTCGACGAGCGCGTCCAGGCCGCTCGCCGCCCGCGCGGCGCCTGCGACCCCCGCGGCCAGGCAGGCTGCCACCACGACCCGCACCAGCAGGCCGACCACCGCGCCGGATCTCCGTCCAGGATTCACAGACCCCTCCCCGGTTGCCGCCGTCCCGACCGCCGCCCGACGCGCCCGGTGATCCCGCGCCGCACTGGAGCAATCGCTCAACTTGTGACAGCATTATTGGAGTAAATATTCCACTTGTCAACAGTGGAGTTCTCGCTCATGTTTGATCCGGGTTTCGGCAGCAGGTGCGGCCGGCCCGAAGGAGGAAGTTCATGAGCACGCGCACTCCGGTCCGCAGGCCGGCCCGGCCCAAGCCGGCGCCCCGGCCCGCAAAGCCCGCCAGAAGGCGGCAACCGCAGCAGGATCGCGGTCAGAAGCGGTTCGAGGAGGTGCTCGACGCCGCGGAGCAGGTCATTGCGGAGATCGGGGTCGAAGACATGACCACGAATGCCGTTGCGGCGCGCGCCGGCTCGGGGATGGGCTCGCTCTACCGTTTCTTCGCCAACAAGGACGCGCTCGTTGCCGCGCTCGCCGAGCGCTACATCCGGACGATGCGCCCGCTCACCGAATACGCGGAACGGCCGGAACTTCACGTGATGCCGCTGGCGGACCTCGCCGACGCGATCGTGGATCCGCTGGTGGAGTTCTTTCGCAGCGCGCCCGCCTACCGGCACGTCTGGCACGCGGTGAACCAGCCCGGCTCGAAGTCCGTGTTCGACTGCCAGCTGCACGAATCCGTCGTCGCCAGCGTGTCGGCGATGATGTCCGCGCGGGTGCCGGGCGCGAAGCCGAAGCGCCTGCGCGTGCACGCCGCCACGGCAGTGGAACTGGTGCACGGCATGCTGAGCGCTGCGTTCGCCGCCCCGGTGGCCGAGCGCCAGCCGCTCATCAACGAGACCAAGCGCCTGCTCACCCTCTATTCCGAGATGATCCAGACGGGCGACGACCCGCTGGTGAGACTGCGGTGAACGCGCCCGCCCCGTCCGCCGGGGCGCAGGTCGCGGAGATCGAGCGCCGCCTGAAGTGGCGGCTGCTCCCGACGCTGTCGTTCGCCGCGTTCCTGGTGCTGCTGCTCGCGATGGCGGTCGTCTCGCTCACCATGCGGCCGCGGCATCCACTCGGCCTGCCGGACGATCCCGACGCCCGCGCCGCCGCAGCAGTGCTCGCCGGCCGCGTGAGCACGGGGACCGACGCGCTGCGCTGGCGCGCCGCCGTGCTGGGCGGCGAACCCGCACCGCACGCCGCGACCGCCACCATGCTCGCGCTGGTGACGATCACGCGCCCGGCCCTCGAGGCCGCGCACCGCCGCCACCGCAACGACCCGCGCTCCCTGGCCGCGCTCGCGGCGCTCGACCTGGCCGCGAACGAGTACGCGGGCGCCGCCAGCCGCTACCGCGGCGCCTGCGAGCTGGCGCCGCACTACGGCGAGGCGCGCCTGGGCGCGGGTGTGGCGCTGGCGCTGGCGGCGGACCACACGCCCGAGCCCTGGCAGTCACGCACGCTGCGGCTGCAGGCCGTGGCGCAGTTCGCGATGGTGGATTCGCTCGACACCGAATACCCGCTGGCGCTCTACGACCGCGCGCTCGTGCTCGCCGACGTCGGCCGCACCACGGAAGGCGCGTTCTACGCCGCCCGCTACCTCGCCCGCGAGCCCGGGGGCCCGCACGCCGAAGCGCTCAGAGCCGCGTTCGCAATGCGGTAGCCCGAGCTCGGCATTTCATCCACGCGTTACGCGAGGTGGCCCGGAGGCTGTCCCGCGTTATCCGCTCTGCCGCTTGCCGGCGGCCCTGCGGCTGTCCCGCGACTGACGGCCCGCTCGGCTCGGCATCCTGCCTCGCCTCACTGCATCCAGTCGCGGCTCACGCCGTCCCTGGCTTCGCTCGCTCCTCGGACGCACCGTCATTCGCGGGACAGCCTCCGGGGCACCTCGCGTATCGCGGGGGAGACATGCAGGAGCGCATGGCCTTCGCGGCGGTTCGGCAACTCGCTACTCCTCGATCGGCGCCCCGCCGTCGAAGTCGCGATACTGCGCCCCCACGGCCGACGACACCCGCGCCTCGCTCGCCAGCGTCTCGCGCACCCAGCCGCCGACGAGCCGCTCCAGGAACGAGCCGCGCGGGCGGCCCAGCTCGAGCAGGCGGATGCGCTCGCCCGCCGGCACGCCGCCGCGGCGGCGGGCCTCGGCCACCGCATCGTCCAGCCCGCCGATCGCGTCCACCAGGTGGCGCTCCAGCGCGTCCTCGCCCATCCACACGCGGCCCTGCGCCGCCTCGCGCACGGCCGCCGGCTCGAGATGGCGGCCGTTCGCGACGCGCGCGACGAACGTCTCGTAGTAGCGCCCGGTGGCCGAGTCCACCACCGCCTGCTCGCGCGGCGTCCAGTCGTGGCTCCACGAGGTGCCCGGCATCAGCTCGCCGCGATCGAATGCTTCCTGGCGCACGTGCAACCTGCCGTAGAGCCCCTCGAACGAGGGTTGCACGATGAGCACGCCGATCGAACCCGTGCGCGTGTGCCGGTCCGCCACGATCCAGTCGGCGTGACACGAGATGTAGTAGCCGCCGCTGCCCGCGACGGAGCCCATCGAGACGATGAACGGCCTGCCGGTCTCGCGCTTGAGCCGCTGCACCGCGTGATCGATCAGGTCGGAGGCGAGCACCTCGCCGCCGGGGCTCTCGACGCGGAACACGACCGCCTTCACGCCCGGAGCGTGGAAGGCGCGCTCGAGCGCAGCGATGACGGTCTGCTCGCCCATGAACGGCCCGATGAGCAGGTCGTTGCCGCTGCGTCCCGCCGCGATGCCGCCGCCCGCGTAGACCACCGCGACCGGCGAGCGCAGCGTCCACGCCCGGCGCGCCGGGAGCGCCTCCGCCAGGTTCACGGTGCGCGGCTTGGCCCCCAGCCCCGTAAGCGTACCGATCGCGCGCAGCGCGTCCTCGCGGTAGCCGGTCGTGTCGAGCACGCCGCCCCGCGCCAGGTCGGCGGGCGCCCACGAGCGCCCGTCGAGGAACGGCGCCAGCTGCGCGGGCGTGAGCCTGCGGCCCGCGCACACGGCGTCGGTGAAGAGCTTCTGCCGGGCGTCCAGCTCGCGCAGCACCGCGACGCTGTCCGCGGGCGGCATCGAGTCCGCGCTGAAGTTGCGGTACGCCGACTTGTACGCGCCGATGCTCGAGCGCTGCACGCGCACGCCCAGCCGCGCCAGCGCCTCGCGCCAGTAGCGGCGCTCCGCGCGCAGCCCGAGCGGCGCGAAATCGGCGCTTTCGGTGGCGATCGCGCGATCGCACGCGCTGGCCAGGTAGAGATCGCCCCGCCCGCCGCCGTATTCCATGTACGCGACCACGGGCTTGCCCGCGGCGCGCAACCGCCCGATGCACGGGCGCAACTCCTCCAACTGCGCCATGCCGCGGGCGCCACGCAGGTCCAGCAGCACGCCGCGCGTGAGCGGATCCTCCAGCGCGCGCTGGAGCTGCCGGTGCAGCGGCCGCGCGGCGACGGTCGCCGTCTGGCCGTCCGCGAGCGAAACGCCGCCGATGGCCTCGTCGGCGAGCACCCCCGCGACGCGCACCACCGCGACGCGGCGCTCGGCGGGCAGCGCGAAGACGCTGCGTTCCTCGCCGCCGTGCAGCGCCACCGCGTACGCCTGGTACTGCGGCCGGTTGCGCCGGGTCACGTTGCCGCCATGGACCGACCAGAGCACGCCGCTCAGTGTCAGGCCCGCGCGCAGGTTCCGGTGGTCGCCAACGGCAAGCTTCATGGACACGCCCCGCACCGGCTCGAACTCGCCGGCGAGCAGGACGCGCGACTGCCTCCACTCGCCATCGTCCACGATGGTGACGTCGCCCGAGAGCGTCAGGCGCGGGCCCCAGCTGTGCGCCAGCGTCGGCGACAACGCGAGCGGCCGCAGCCCGAGCCCGAGCGCGTAATGGCGCGCGCGCTGTTCGCCGCGGAACATCGGCTGGAACAGCCGGTCCACCGTGGCGCCCAGCGAAACCCATGGTGCGGGTCGCGACAGGATTCCGACGCGGTGGTCACCCACCCGGTTGTTCAGTTGCTGATGTGTGAGCAGCCAGTACGGGCTCCAGCCGAAGCGCAGTTTCTCGCCGCCGAACGCGAACGCCATGCCGTACGTCTGGGACGTATCGCGCTGGCGCAGCGCCATCACACCCATGCCGCCGCACGTGAACAGCGTGCTGTTCCATTGTTGGTGCGCGTCGTAGCGTGCATAGCCCTCGAACAGCTCCACCGGGTAGCGGACACCCACCGCCGCGGGGTTGAACAGCAACGCGCGCGCGTCGTCGGTGGTCGCGACGCTCTCGTCGCCCTCGAGCGAGAGCGGCAGCGCGGGCGTCAGCGACGTGGCGCGGGCAGGCGACACGTGCGCAAGCAGTGCCAGCGCGAGCACCAGCGGCGTGAACGCGGTCCGGAGGGGCAACATGGCGACTCCTATTGTGAGGTCGTGACGTCGATCCGCGGACAGTGGGGCGCGAGCGCGCACACCGAACAGCGGGGCTTGCGCGCGCTGCAGACGGCGCGGCCGTGCAGGATCAGCCAGTGCGAGAACAGCGTCCACAGTTCCTGCGGCACCAGCGGCTGCAGGGCGAACTCGATCTTCACCGCGTCCGTCCCGCGCGCCAGACCCAGCCGTCCGGCGAGGCGCGTGACGTGCGTGTCCACGACGATGCCCGAGGCGATGCCGTACGCGTTCCCCAGCACGACGTTCGCGGTCTTGCGCCCGACGCCGCGCAGCTCGACGAGCGCCTCGAGCGTGCGGGGCACGTGCCCGCCGTGCATGGCGACGATATCGGCGCACGCCTCGCGGATCGACCGGGCCTTCTGCCGGTAGAAGCCCGTCGAGTGGATCATCTCCTCGAGCTCCTGCGGGTCGGCAGCTGCGAACGCCGCGGCGAGCGGGTACTTCGCGAACAACGCCGGCGTCGTCAGGTTGACGCGCTCGTCGGTGCACTGCGCCGACAGGATGGTCGCGACGAGCAGCTCGAGCGGCGAGCGGAAGTGGAGCGCGCAGCG
>CAIXRL010000524.1 GCA_903921835.1 Candidatus Eiseniibacteriota bacterium
CCGATCTCGCGTACGCGTCGCGCGCCTCGAGCGCCGCGGCCTCCCGGGCGCCGAAGTGGTAGCGGAACAGGCTCGGGTCGCCGAAGTAGCGCCGGGCCAGTGCGTACTGCTCGAAGATTGGGTCGAGCGCCCGGCCGACCCTCATAGGCGTTAACCGGGCATCGGAAGGCTCCGGGCGGCGAGCAATACCCCTGGGACTACCGCTGCTTCCCCCTCTTTCCCGTCGCCTTTCGGACCCTGCTGTCGCCGGTCGTCCTGCGGGCTGACGCTGGCGCTTGGCCATCCGTCGGGCTGACGGGGCTTGCTCGGGCGTCCGAGCCCAAGCTGCGCTTGTGGTCTCCCCGGCTTCTCTCAGCGAGTCCGAGCATCCGCTCGCTGGCGAAGCGCTTGCGCCACTTGCTGACGATCTGACGCGGCATATCCAGCCGCGCGCCGATTTCGTCGTTGCGAAGCCCGGCGGCTGCGTAAAGAACGATCTTTGCTCTTACGACATCTCGATAAGATGACGTATAACGTCGCGCAAGCGCTTCCAGTTCGTCGCGCTCCTTGGTCGTCAGCGTGATGGCATATGGGCTATGGCGTGGCATCTCGGCTTCACCGTTCCCCTTTCGCGTCTCCGGTCATCGTCACCTTGTTCTGATACGTCATCGTATCACTGAGACATCGCGATCGCACCCCTTGCCTTTGACGGTTGGCCGGCCGTACAGCGTCTTCTCCCCGCGGGCTGGGAATTGCAGGCCGAGTTGCTCGGCTTCAGCTCCGTCGCCCGCCCTCCACCGGGCGCCGTTTGCCCGTCTGCAGAAGCCAAGCTTCGCACCATGCTCCACCTCGTTGCCTCCAACATGTCCCTGCGGACCACGGCGGCCGCCTCGGCCGCCGCGTACCTCGTGTCGGTGACCCACGTCGCCATCCACAAGTGGTTCCGCAAGGCGGTCCCGTTCTTCTCCTACCTGCTTCTCGCGCTCACGGGCGCCCAGCACAATTTCGCGCCGCGTCGGTGGGCTGGCTACTTGGTTCGCGCCGTCGACGCGACCACCGTGCAACGCCTCGGCGCCAAGGGGACTACCGCCCGGATCCACTACTGCCTGCGCTTGAACGACATGGCTTGCGTTCAGGTCATCGTCACCGACGAGAAAGTGGGTGAAAGCCTGCGCAACTTCACCACCTCTCCCGGCATCCTCGACATCGCTGACCGGGGCTACTCCAACCCTCCCAGTATCGCTGCCGCCGTCGACCAGCACGGGGACCTGGTGGTGCGCTGGAGTCCGCCTTCTCTTCCTCTCTATGACCAAAGGGGTCGCAGAATCGACCCTTCGTCTCTCCTGCGCGGACTGAACCTCGGAACGGTAGAGGAGTGGCCCGTCGAGGTGCGCCCCAGGAACCACAGCCCCATCCCTGCTCGCCTGGTGATCACTCGTCTGCCGGCAGACAAGGCGAACGAGGCCCGAGCGCGGCTGCGGCGAGACCAGGGCGCGGAGGTGACCGCGCAGACGCTCTACTGGGCCGGCTTCATCATGATCGTCACGACCGTGCCAAAGGAGCGTCTCGACCGCTTCGCGATCGCCGCGCTCTACTGCCTGCGGTGGCAAGTCGAGCTGCAGTTCAAGCGCGACAAGTCCATCGGAGGTCTCGACCTGCTTCCCAACCGCCGCGACGAGAACGTCAAGGCCTGGATTCTGGCGAAGCTCGTCCTCGCCGAACTCTCACGTCTCCTCACTGCTGCCGCGCCAGCCAAGAAGTCGGTCGCCTCGGCCTCGCGCAAGGAGAGGGCGCCGCGTCCACCCGATCCAGATCCAGTCGAACACCTCTGGGAATGCGCCGCGCTGGCCTACATGCTTGTCCGCGTCGCCTTCCTCCCCATCGACTGGAACGATCTTCCCGAATTTGTCCGCCGCTTCCGCGCGCATCTCCGGCTTCTCAAGGAAAAGGATGATCGGCTGCAGGTCGCCGCGTTCCTCGCTCGCCTGCGAGAGCGTGAGCGCGGCGAGAACCCCGGTTAACGCCTATGCGGCCGACCCTGGCCTCCTCGGCCAGGAGCGCCGCGACGTTGGGCGCCTCCAGCAGCTCGCCCTCGAGCAGCGCCACCGCCTGCGCCGCCGCCTCCGG
>CAIXRL010000525.1 GCA_903921835.1 Candidatus Eiseniibacteriota bacterium
CCCGAGCCCGATCCTGAGGCCGGTCGGCTCGCAGATCACCGCCGCGCCCGCGGCGAAGCGCTCGAGCACATGGCTCACCGCCAGCCCCTCGATCCGCTCCTCGCCCACACTCGCGGAGACCACGACCGTTCCCGAGAGGTCGCCACGGGGCACGCTCCCCAGCGCCACGACCATCGCCGCGAGCGAGCCCTTGATGTCGGTCGCTCCGCGGCCCCAGATGCGGTCCTCGGCGCGCTCGCCCGAGAACGGCGGGAAGCGCCAGGTCTCGGGCTCGATCGCGGGAACGACGTCCATGTGCGCGTCGAACAGAAGCCGGCTGCCGCCGGTGCCCCGGGAAGCGTGGATCAGCCCCACGACACTCCCCAGCTCGTCCCGGTGCACTTCGTCGAAGCCGAGCGCGGCCATCTCGCGCATCACAACGCTGGCGACGGCCTCCTCTTCGCCCGAGAGGCTCTCAATCCGCACCAGTTCCTGGCAGAAGGCGATGGCGCGCGTCGCTGCATCCATGTTCTCTCCCTCGGCGTGCCGCAGCGCCGAAACAGTGGCGCGCGAACAGCCCGAGCACGGTGAAGGCTCACGGCAGATGGGCAGGACCGGCACCCGCGGAACCCGCGTCCTGTCCCGGAGGTCCCGCGTCGATTCAGCCGGGCATCGTGGCTCCGCGCTGGATTGCTCGTGCTCGACGCCGGTCCCCGATACCGCCTCGTCGTGACGCCCTTCCCAAGCCCGCGATCCCGCGGCTGAAACCGCTGCGTTGCCTATGGGACAAGAGATTAGCCCGGACGATTCATGAACCGCCAGCCGAGAGTGCGAGATGCCGAGAGTGCGGGATGTACGTCAGCCGGACCCACCTTCGGTGGGTGCCCCAAGATCGGCCGGCCGCGCCGGAACCGTGTCGTCCACACGACGAGGACAGCGGCCGGTCGCTCTTCGCAGTGGATGACGCGCAGATCGCGCTCGCAGGCGGCGGGCTCTTGAATCGTCCGGGCACTGCGGCTCACCGCAACGCCCGGCGCGACGCCCAGCGCGACCCCCGGCGTGACGACGCCCGGCGTGATTGTCCCGCACGCGAGGGCGGGCTAATGTGCCTCGCGCGCTGACATCTCCGTCAGTTCAGCCATCACCTCAGCCAGAGTCCGGAACTCCATGGCCCGGAAAGCCTTGAAACATTCCGCCACACCCGCCACGGCGCCCCCCCCTGAGCCGCGCGAGTTACGCTCGCCCGCCGCGCTGCTCGCGTGGGGGGCGATTGCGGCCGTGGGAATCGCGCTGCTCGCGATCGCACTCGGACCGCATCGGGTCGGCGACTACTACACGGAGACGGACTTTTACGGCGGCTACGGGCCGGGTGCGCGGCTCCTGCAGCGCGGCGTGTTCGATGCCTCGCGCTACGGCGTCTCGGGTCCCGCGTTCGATGCGGCGCTCGCGCTGCTCGGCGCCGTGGTGCCCAACCTGTTCGTGGCCGGCGAGGCCATCGCGATCGCCAGCGCGCTGGCGACGCTGGCGCTGTGGTTCACGCTGCTGCGCGGACGCGCCGGCGTCACCGCAGCCGCGTGGACCACGGTTCTGCTCGCGGCCAACGCGACGTTCCTGCGCTACGGCTACTCGGCCACGACCGACGCCATGGCGCTCGCGCTGCAGGCGGGTGCGCTGCACCTCGCGCTCGCGCGCCGCGGGCGACCGCGACCGCTGCTCGCCGGCGTGTGCCTGGCGCTGGCGGTGATGACACGCTACACGGCGGCGGTGCTGCTGCCGGTGCTGCTGCTCGCGCCGGCCCTCGTGCCACCGACGGCCGGGCGCTCGCGCTTGCGCGACGCCCTGCTGGCGCTCGCGGGTTTCGCGCTCGCCGCGCTGCCGTTCGTGGCGCTGTCGCTGCGGCAGGGGCACGTCCCGGGCGAGTTGCTTTTCCACAACGTGGCGTACGACGCCTTCGCGAGCGGCCGCGGGCGCACGCTGGCGGACTACCAGGCCTTCGCGCAGCCGGGGATTCATTCGCTGGGCGAAACGCTCGCACGCGACCCGCTCGCGCTGGCGCGCCGCGAGCTTGGCAACCTGTACGAGCACGCGCTCGGGGACGCGCGCGACCTGCTCGGCTGGCCGGTGGCGACCGCTGCGGCGCTTGGGCTGGCGCTCCTCGTCGCCCGGCGCCGCGCGCGGATCGCGGGTCCGCTCGCGCTCGGCGGCGTGGCGCTCTACATCGCCCTGGTGCCCGCGCCGGCCTCCGCGCGCTACTCGCTGGTGCTGGCGCCCTTCTATCTCGCGCTCGCGGGTCTCGCCCTCGCCTGCCCGCGGCTGCCGCTCGCGAAGCTCCGCACGCGCCTCGCCCCGCTCGCCGGCGCGGCGCTGCTCGCGCTCTCGCTCGTGACCAGCGTTCGCGCGCAGCGCGAGACGTTCGCCCTGCTGCCGGTGGAGACGCTCGACGTGGCCCGTCCGCTTCACCGCGTGGCGCCCGCCGAGCGGCGCGTCATGGCGCTCAAGCCGCACGTGGCATGGCTCGCCGACGCGGCGTTCGTGCCCATGCCCCAGGTCACCTCGCTCGCGAGCCTCGCCATGGCGTGTCGCCGCGCCGACGCGCGCTACCTCTACGTCTCTTGGATCGAGACCAACAACCGGCCCGCGTTGTGGTTCCTGCTCGATCCCACCGCGCCCGTGCGGGGCCTGCTCGCCGTGGCGTCCACGGCACACCCCGGCGCCGTGCTCTACCGCATCGGGCCGGGCTTCGGCGAGACGCCCGCGTGGCTCGCCAGCGACACGCTGCGCGCCGCGTGCGTCGCACGCTTCATCGCACGCATGCCGGCGTCGCTGACGGGCCGCGCCCACCTGACGCTCGCGGTCTGGGCGCGTGGGCAGGACCGTTTCGCGGAGGTGCGCGAGCACGCGCAGGCCGCGCTCGCTGCGGACCCGAACCAGGCGTACGCGTGGCGACTTCTCGGCGACGGGCAGCTCGCGGGCGGCGACCGCGCCGGCGCGATCGCGAGCTTCGAGCGCGCCATCGCGATCGCGCCGCACGACGTGGACGCGCGCGTGGCGCTCGGCTGGATGCAGCTCGGCGCCGGCAACGACGGCGCCGCCGCCGAGGCGTGGCGGCCGGTCGTGGACGAAACCACCGACCGCGCAACGCTGCAGCGCATGGCCGCGCTCTTCGGCGCGCGCGGCGAGGAAGCGTCCGCGGCGCGGGCGCAGGCCGCGGAGGCGCGACTGCCGCGCTGAAGCCGCGCGGCCGTCGCTGCCCCTCAGCGAGCCAGCACCACGCGCTGCGCGCGGAACTCCGCCCCGGCGCGCAGCCGAACGAAGTACGTGCCCGGCGCGCATGGCGCTCCGGCGGCGTCCCGCCCGTCCCAGACCGCCGCCGCCGCGCCCGCGGCGCGCCAGCCCCCGAGCAGGTCGCGCACGCGCCGGCCCGAAACGTCGAACACCGCGAGCGACACCTGCGCCGGCGCGGGTAGTTCGAACTGCAGGGTGCAACCGCCGCGGACAGGATTCGGTCCCGGCGGGAGCAGCCTGACCGCGGGAACGCCTGCGCCCACCGCCGGTCCCGGCCCGGGATCGCTGCCACAGGTCGGCGAACCCGCCTCCTCGCGATCGAGCACATCCTCCTCCTCGCGGGTGAGGGCGCGTCCGTTCAGCGTGGTCGCGAGCACCCAGAAGTTGATGCTCATGTTGGCGACCGACGTGTCGGCGATCGACCACGGGTACTCGGGGTCGCTGGGCGGCGGGATGTAGCCGTACTTGTCCGAGAACGTCCCACCGTCTTCGAGGGTCAGCAGGAAGCGCATGACGGCCCGGTAGGTCGGCGACCGGAAGTGCGACAGCAGCTGGGCGTTGTAGGCGGGCTCCACGGTCCAGCCCCGGGTGTCGTAATCGTAGCTGCAACCCGAGCGCTGGCTGTCGTAGTAGCGCACGCACCCCTCGCGCGGATCGTCCACGCACGGGCCCTCGTAATGCGACCTGCCCGTGGAATCGAGGCGCCCCTCGATGAAGCCGCGCATGCGCGCGAGCGTCGGCTCGATCGAGGCATCGTGGGTCATACGCTGGAGCAGCACCAGCTCCTCCGCCATCCAACCCGTGTAGTGAATGTCCTCCGAGCCGCCGCACCAGTGCGGGAAGCTGCCATCGACATTCTGGTAGCCCGCCAGCTGGACGAGGATGTCGGCCGTCTTGCGGCGCGCGACATCATCGCCCGTCAGGTTGGCCCAGTCCGCCGTCGCCATGGCGACCATGAGCCCGCCGTTGAGCACGCACTGCCACGTGGGGATCGCCTTCAACTCGTCGACCACGAGGCGGCCTGCGCGCAGGTACGCGGGGTCCCCCGTGCGCTCGTAGGCCTGCAGCAGGCTGTACCCGAGCATGCCATCGAAGGGTGAGTGCGACCGCACGGTGTCGAGCCGGGTAATCAGGAAGTCCGCGTGTGCGCGGATCTCGCGCCGGTATCGGCGACCGGGTCGCACCTTCTCGAGTTCGGCGTAGCCGAGCAGCTGGCTGACCACTCCCATGCGGATCGCCTCGGAAGGCGAGATGGCGTAGCGCGAGTCCATCGTCACGCCCTGCACCTCATGCGTGCGGAAGTAACGATGAAGCCGCCCGATGAGCGGGACGAGGGGATCGCGCTCGTGCCGTGCGCCGTAATCCTCCCCGTGGTGCTCATTGCCTGCGCGTGCCCCCGCGGGCAGCAGCAGCAGGCCGAGCATCGCGACAAGGAACCACGTGGGAACAAATCGAAGCGCCCTGCTCATGAGGGTACCCTCACAGCTTGGAGCGCCCTGCGGCTCGCGGATCATGAATCGTCCGGGCTGGCGCTCCACTGCGAGCATTGTCCACCCTGCGGCGACGGCTTGGAAGCCCGAAGCCGAGCGACCCCGTCCCGGCGCATCCTCGTGGCGGCCCGCCGACAGACAGCCCGGGCTCAGTCGCCAGGCCGCGAGTGGGCTCATGAAGGCATCCACCGTCCGGCGTTCGGCCGACGTCACGCCCGTGGCGCGAACGACGCGTGCGAGAGCAGCGCGGCAGGGATCGGCAGAGCCGGGTCGAGCACTCTCATGACGAGGGTGATCTGCCGCGTGCAGCGGTCCCGAAGCAGGCGCGCAAACCTGCGCACGCCCGCCGTCCTGCCGCGTCCGTCCCGGCGCGCTCGCCTCACGGGCCGGGCCTGCTAGCATACGCGCGACGCGAGGCGCCGGCGGAACCGCCGGGCCGGCCGCGCACAGGACCCTTCACGAAGAGAACCCCATGATGCCCTCGCTCCGCCGCATGCTGCTCGCGTCCGCGCTGCTGCTCGCGTCCGTGGTCCCGCTCGCCCGGGCCGCCGAACGCTCGCAGATCGACACGAAGTACACATGGGACCTGACCGCGCTCTATCCCACCGACGCCGCGTGGAGCACCGCCAGGACGGACCTGGCCGCCCGCATCCCGTCGCTGGCGACCTACCGTGGCAAGCTCGGCAACTCGGCCGCGGACCTGCTGGCGGGCCTCGAGGCGTACATGAACATGCAGATGACGCTGGACCGGCTCGACGCCTACGCGTCGCAGCGGGCCGACGAGGACGCGCGCGTCAGCGCGACCGGCGAGATGCGCGACGCGGCCGGCCAGCTGGGCGTGAAGCTGCGCTCCACGATCGCGTTCGTGCGCCCCGAGATCATCGCGCTCGGTCCCGACAAGGTGCACGCCTTCATGGCAGCGGAGCCGCGCCTGCAGCCGTACCGCCAGTTCCTCGAGGACATTGTCCGCTTCGCGCCGCACACGCGCAGCGCCTCCGAGGAGGCGATCATCGCGCAGGCGGGCCGCATGGCGTTCGCGGGTGGCGCGATCCACAACATCTTCAACAACGCCGACATGCAGTGGCCCACGGTGACGCTGTCCAACGGCGAAAAGGTCCGGCTCGACGACGCGGCGTACACGCAGTACCGCCAGGCTCCGCTCAAGGCCGATCGCGACACGGTGTTCCACGTCTTCTGGCGCGCGCATCGGGATTTCCAGGCCACGTTCGGCGCGACGCTCAACGCCGGCGTGCAGGCGCACGTCTTCGCGAAGGACGCCCGCAACTTCGACTCCTCGGTCGAAGCGGCGCAGTTCGGCGACAACATCCCGGTCAGCGTCTACCACCAGTTGATCGACGACGTTCACCAGAACCTGCCCACGCTCCACCGCTACCTGCGGCTGCGCCAGCGCATGATGGGCCTGCCGAAGCTTGGCTACGAGGACCTCTACCCCTCGGTCGTGAAGGACGTGGACCTGCACTACACGCCCGAGCAGGCGATGGACCTGGTGCTCGCCGCCGTCGCGCCGCTGGGTCAGTCCTACGTGGACACGCTGCAGATGGGCTTCCGGTCGCGCTGGGTGGACTGGATGCCGACGACGGGCAAGGCCTCCGGCGCGTACAGCAACGGCGCCTACGGCGTGCATCCCTACCAGCTGCTGAACTTCACCGGCCTGTACGACGAGGTGAGCACGCTGGCGCACGAGTCGGGCCACTCGATGCACACCTTCCTGGCGAGCCACCGGCAGCCGTACGTCACCGCGGACTACGCCACGTTCGTCGCCGAGGTCGCATCGACGTTCAACGAGAACCTGCTGCTGCACTACACGCTCGACCACACGAAGGACCGCGCGACGCGGCTCTTCCTGCTCGGCAACGCGCTCGAGAACCTGCGCGGCACGCTCTTCCGCCAGGCGATGTTCGCGGAGTTCGAGCTGGCGATGCACGAGAAGGTGGAGAAGGGTGAGACGCTCAGCGGCGAGGGGCTCTCGCGGATGTACCTCGGGATCGTGCGCAGGTACTACGGACACGATCTCGGCGTGTGCTCGGTGGATTCGCTCTACGCCGTCGAGTGGTCCTACATCCCGCATTTCTTCCGTAACTTCTACGTCTACCAGTACGCGACCAGCATGGTGGCCTCGACCGCGCTCGCCAAGGGCGTGCGCGAGGAAGCCGCCCTGCACAAGGGCACGGCGAAGCGCGACGCCTACCTGAACATGCTCGCGTCGGGTTCCTCGAAGTACCCCATCGATCTGCTCCGCGACGCGGGCGTGGACATGACCACGCCGGCGCCATTCCAGGCGTCGATGAAAGAGATGAACTCGATCATGGACGAGATGGAGAAGCTGCTGGCGCAGAAGAAGTAGCCGCCTCCCGGAACGACGACGCGGGCGGCGCCACCGGCGCCGCCCGCGTTTGCCTACCCGGCCCCGGCGGTCAGCTGATCGCCTTCGCCTCGGATGCACGAGTGGTAAAGATATCGCCCAACGTCTGGCGCCTCGAGGTTCTCTACCACGCCATGGACCGATTCCCATGTCTTTGGGAGGGGCTCATCAATCTCGGCTAGACGCGATCTAACCGCACACGCACGCCACCCGAAACTCTGGTTCAGCCAGGGCGCCGGGTGGCTTTTCTTATTATTTCTGTCTGTGCTAGGATTGAACTATGACGATCAAGAA
>CAIXRL010000526.1 GCA_903921835.1 Candidatus Eiseniibacteriota bacterium
CACGTTCCCGCGCGTCACCGTGATCGCCGACGTGGGCGAGCTGCCGGCCGCGGTCATGGTGCGCAGCGTCACCATGCCGCTCGAGACCGTGGTCCGCCGCATCCCCGGCGTGCGCGAGGTGCGCTCGACGACCAGCCGCGGCTCCGCCGAGATCAATCTCGACTGTGCCTGGAGCGCGGACATGAACCTGGCGCTGCAGCGCGTGCAGGCGCAGGTGGAGGCCGTGCGCGCCCAGTTGCCCGCGGGGACCACGCTCGACGCGCGGCTCATGAATCCCACGCTGTTCCCGGTCGTGGGCTACTCGCTCACTTCGGACCGCGCACCGCTGGCGGAACTGCGGGACTTCGCCGAGTTCACGGTGCGGCCCGAAATGGCGCGCCTGCCCGGGGTCGCCGAGGTGATCGTCCAGGGCGGCCATCGCATCGAGGCGAAAGTCACCCTCGATCCGGCGGCGCTGCGGGCGCGCGGGCTCGACGCCGTGCGGGTGGTGGACGCGATGCGCAAGTCCACACTGCTCGAGTCGGTCGGCCTGCTCGAGACCAACGGCCGGCTCTACCTGGGACTGGCGGATGCCCGCCCGCACGACCTCGACGCGCTGCGCGCGATCCCGGTGCCGGTCGGCTCGGGGCCGCCCGTGGCGCTGGGCGCCATCGCCGGGATTGCGCTCGCCGAGGCGCCGGAGTACGTGCGCTACCAGGCCCGGTCGCGCGAGGCCGTGCTCGTCAACCTCATGCGGCAGCCCACGGCCAGCGTGCTGACGCTCGCGGCCGCCGCGGATCGCTGGTGGCGCGACAACCACGCCCGGCTGCCGGCCGGCGTGCACGTGCAGGCGTTCTACGACCAGTCGGACCTCGTGCGCGGATCGGTGGGCAGCGTGCGCGACAGCCTGCTCTTCGGTGCGCTGCTCGCGATCCTCGTGATCATCCTGTTCCTGCGCAGCCTGCGACTCGGGCTCGCCGGTGCTGTGGTGCTGCCCGGCAGCATCGCGCTCACGCTGGTGGGCCTCTCGCTCACCGGCCACGGGCTCGACATGATGACGCTGGGCGGCATCGCGGCCGCCATCGGGCTGGTGCTCGACGACGCGATCGTGGTCGTGGAGCACATCGCCTTCCGGGCGGGGGGCGGGTCGCGATCCGCCGCCGCGCACGCCATGTCCGAACTCCTGCCGTCGCTCGCGGGCTCGACGCTGTGCACGGTTGCGATCTTCCTGCCATTCCTCTTCCTGGACGGCGTGACCGGGGCGTTCTTCCGCGTGCTGGCGCTCGCGATGTCGCTGATGCTGCTGTCGTCGTTCGTGATCTGCTGCACGGTGATCCCGCTGCTCGGCCGTCCGCGCGCGACCGCCAGTCACGCGGACGCCGCCGCCCCCGGCCGGTTCGGGCGCGCGCTGCGGTTCGCCACGAGCCACGCGTTCGTCGGCGTGGCCAGCGTGCTCGCTCTGGTCGTCCTCGCGCTGCCGCTGCAACGCATGCTCGGCACCGGCTTCCTGCCGGACATGGACGAAGGCTCGCTGATCATGGACTACGTCTCGCCGGCCGGGACGTCGCTGGTCGAGACCGATCACATGCTGCGGCAGGTGGAACGGCTGATCGATGCGATGCCCGACATCGCCTCGTGGTCGCGGCGGACGGGTGACCAGCTGGGCTTCTTCATCACCGAGCCCAACATGGGGGACTATGTCCTGCGGCTGCGCGCCGGACAGCGGCGCCCCGCCGACGAGGTCGCGGACGACCTGCGGCGGCGCATCGAGGCGAGCCAGCCCGCGCTGGAGATCGAGTTCGGCCAGCTGGTCGAGGACGTCATCGGCGACCTGACCTCGAACCCGCAGCCAATCGAGATCCGCGTCCTGTGCGAGGACCGTGACCTCGCCGAGCGCAAGGCGCACGAGGTCGCCGCGATGCTCGAACGCGTCCGCGGCGCGGTGGACCTCAAGAGCGGCGTCGTGGTGAGCGGGCCCAACGTGAGCTTCATGCCGACGCCGGCGGCGGCCCGCCTCGGGCTCAACGCAGAGGACCTCGCCGACCAGGTGGCGCCCGCGGTGGGCGGTGTCGACGTGGGGGAGGTCGTGCGCGGCACGCGTGCCTGGCGCGTGCGCGCGGTGCTGCCGCCGCCCCGCGGCCTCGATGCCGCGGCGGCCATCGGCGCGCTGCCGGTGCCGCTCCCGGGCGGCGGAACCGCGGTGCTGCGCGACGTGGCGCAACTACGCACCGACCCGGGCGAGACCGAGATCGCGCGCGACAACCTGCGCACCATGGTCGCCGTGACCGCACGGCTCTCGGGGCGCGACCTGGGCTCGGCCATGGTCGAGATCCAGCGCCGCCTGCGCACGGACGTGGCGCTGCCCGCGCAGGTGCGCGTGCAGTTCGGCGGGTTGTGGGCCGAGCAGCAGTCCTCCTTCCGCGGACTCCTGGGCGTGCTGCTCGCGGCGTTCGTGCTGCTGGCGTTCATCCTGCTCGTGTCGTTCCGCTCGTGGCCGCAACTGCTCTGCCTGCTGGCCGTGGTGGTGGCCTCGCTCGCCGGCGTGTTCGCGGCGCTCCTGCTCACGGGCTCGACGTTCAACATCTCGAGCTTCGTCGGCGCCATCATGATGGTGGGGATCGTCGGCGAGAACGGCTACTTCCTGCTCGCCGCGTACCGCGAGGCGCGCCGCGCGGGGGAGGCCTCGGCCGAAGCGGCATTCGCCGCCGCCCGCCGCCGCACGCGTCCCGTGCTCATGACCACGCTCGCCGGCGTCGCCGCGCTCGCGCCGCTCGCCGTGGGATTCGGCTCGGGCAGCGAGTTGCTGCGCCCGCTCGCCATCGCCGTGATCGGCGGCTTCACGCTGTCTGCCGCGCTGTTGCTTCTCGTCCTGCCCTCGCTGCTGGCCCGCTTCGGCGGCGGCGTCGAATGACCGCTCCCCCACGGAGCACCAACGGTCGCGGCGAAACCGCCCGGCCAGGAGGTTCACCCGTGAATCACGTTCTTCGTCCGTTCGGGGCGCTCGCGCTGCTGCTGCTTGCGTCCGTGTCGTTCGCCGCACCCGCGTCCGAGAAGCCCCTCGCCGTACAGGGGCGCATCGCCATCGGCGGCGAGGGCGGCTGGGATTGCCTTGCCGCGGACGCCGCCTCGCACCGCCTCTTCCTCTCGCACGGCGCGCGCGTCGTGGTGGTGGACACCCGCACGGACAGCATCGTCGGCGAGATCGGCCCGACGCCGGGCGTGCACGCCATCGCGCTCGCGCCCGAACTGGGCCGTGGCTGGACGAGCAACGGCAGGGACTCCTCGGTCACCGTGTTCGACTACGCGACGCTGAAGCCGCTCGCGAGCATCAAGGTGCCCGCGCGCAACCCCGATGTGATCGTGTACGACGCCGCGTCCGGGCGCGTGTTCGCCTTCAACGGCGGGAGCGCCAACACGACTGCGATCGACGCGCGCACGAACGCCATCGTGGGCAACGTGGCGCTCGGCGGGCAGCCCGAGTTCGCCGTCACCGACGGCGCCGGCCGCCTCTGGGTCAACCTCGAGGACACCAGCGAGGTGGTCCAGTTGGACACCCGCAAGCTGCAGGTGCTGTCGACCTGGCCGCTCGGCGAGGGCAAGGGACCGACGGGCCTGGCCATCGACCGGACGCACCACCGCTTGTTCGCGGCGTGCGGCAACCAGAAGCTCGTCGTGCTCGACTCGGGCAGTGGCAGGATCGTGGCCACGCTGCCGACCGGGCAGGGCGTGGACGGCTGCGAGTTCGATGCCGCGCGCGGGCTGGTCTTCACGCCGAATGGTCGCGACGGCACGCTGACCGTGATCCGCGAGGACGGACCCGACAAGTTCACGGTGGAGGCCACCGTGACGACCGAGAAGGGCGCCCGCACGATGGCGCTCGACGGGAAGACGGGCAGGCTCTACCTGCCCACCGCGGACTACGGGACGCCCCCGGAGCCGACCGCCGATCGCCCGCACCCGCGCCCCCCGATCGTGCCGGGGTCGTTCCGCGTCCTCGTCGTCGGCCGCTGAAGTCCGGGAGGGGGCGCGGAGCGGATTTCCGCGCCCCTTCATGGCAGCACGGTCCACCCACGCGGGGAGGCGAATCCCATGAGTGACGCTCCGAGCCGCGCCCGCAGTCCCTGGACCTGGATCCCCACGCTCTACCTGGCGGAGGGACTGCCCTACGTGGTGGTGATGACGGTCTCGGTCATCATGTACAAGGGCTTCGGGATCTCGAACACCGACATCGCACTGTGGACCAGTTGGCTCTATCTGCCGTGGGTGGTGAAACCGCTGTGGTCGCCCGTCGTGGATCTGCTCGGCACGCGGCGGCGCTGGATCTGGGCCATGCAGCTGCTGGTGGGCGGTGGCCTCGCGGGCGTCGCACTCACGGCGCCGCTGCCGCACTGCTTCCAGTGGACGCTCGCGTTCTTCTGGCTGCTCGCGTTCAACTCGGCCACGCACGACATCGCCGCGGACGGCTTCTACATCCTGGGGACGACCGAGGAACAGCAGTCGTTCTTCGTCGGCGTGCGCAGCATGTTCTACCGCATCGCCACCATCGCGGGGCAGGGTCTGCTCGTGATGCTCGCCGGCACGCTGCAGGCACGCACGGGGAACGTGCACTTCGCGTGGTCCGTCGCCATGGCCGTCCTCGCGGTGGTGTTCGTCGGGTTCGGCGTCTGGCACCGCTTCGCGCTGCCGCACGCGGCCGCAGACCAGCCCGGCGACGCCCGGCGCGCACCGGAGTTCACGCGCGAGTTCCTGGCCACGTTCGGCTCGTTCTTCCGCAAGCCGCGCATCCTCGTGCTCTTGCTCTTCCTGCTGCTCTATCGCTTCGGCGAGGCGCAGCTCGTCAAGATGGCCACCCCGTTCCTGCTCGACCCCCGCGCGGCTGGCGGGCTCGGCCTCACGACCACCCAGGTCGGCTTCATCTACGGCACCGTCGGGATTCTGGCGCTGACGCTGGGCGGGATCCTCGGGGGCTGGGTGATCGCCCGCCATGGCCTCAAGGCGTGGCTGTGGCCGATGCTGTTCGCGATCCACCTGCCCGACGCCGTCTTCATCTACCTCGCGCACGCACAGCCCACCAGCCTGCCGCTCATCCAGCTGTGCGTGGCGGTGGAACAGTTCGGCTACGGGTTTGGTTTCACGGCGTACCTGCTCTACATGATCCGGATCGCGCGCGGCGAGCACCAGACCGCGCACTACGCGATCTGCACCGGGTTCATGGCCATGGGCATGATGTTCCCCGGCATGTGGAGCGGCTGGCTGCAGGACCACATCGGCTACCCACGCTTCTTCAGCTGGGTCATCCTCGCGACTATCCCCAGTTTCGCGGTCGCGTGGTGGCTGCCGCTCGAGGCGGACTTCGGACGCAAGTCCGCGAGGTAGAGGTGGGGCTGTCTGCTGTTGCCACGCAATGCGTTCCGTCGTTGTGCTCATCTCCCTTGTGAGCGGGTGGCGATAGTTTGTGAATCCATTTGCGAGCCCGTGCCTCCCACAGCCATGGAAGCAGACCCGTTCGACTCGCCGCCCGTCCGCGTGGGCCCTGGAGACATGGAATGAAGCGCGCGCGATCCGTGATGTTCCTGCTGGGGCTGCCCGTCGTGGTCCTGCTCGCGCTCGCGGGCTACCTGCGCCTCCATCGGCACGCCGGGGGCGGTGACCCGCCGCGGACGGAGTTCGCGGTGCGCGAGCACAAACACCTCGACCACGCGCACTACTTCACCGCCCCCTTCGCGCGCCCGCAGGACGTGACCCGCGCGTGCCTCGGGTGCCACCCGAAGGCGGCGGCCGAGGTGATGGCGACGCCGCACTGGCTGTGGCTGGGCGACTCCGTCTCCGTGCCGGGGCACGCGGGCAGGATGCGGATCGGCAAGAAGAACCTGATGAACAATTTCTGCATCACCGTGACGGGCAACCTGGCCTCGTGCACCAAGTGCCACGCCGGCTACGGCTGGAAGGACACGACGTTCGACTTCACCCGCGCCGAGAACGTCGACTGCCTCGTCTGCCACGAACGCAGCGGCACGTACGTGAAGGGCAGCGCGGGCGTTCCGGATTCCACCGTCGACCTGCTCGCGGCGGCGCGCTCGGTGGGCTACCCGAAGCGCGAGAACTGCGGCGTCTGCCACAGTTACGGTGGCGGCGGCCAGGCCGTGAAGCACGGCGACCTGGACGGCAGCCTGGAGAATCCCGGCCCCGAGGACGACGTGCACATGGGCAGGCTCGGCTTCCTGTGCATCGACTGCCACCGCACCCAGGCGCATCGGATCCCCGGCCGCGCGTTCTCGGTGAGCGTCGAGGACGCCCACGGGCTGGCCTGCACCGACTGCCATCGCGCGCCTCCGCACCGCGACCCGCGGCTCAACACGCACCTCGCCGCGCTGGCCTGCCAGGCCTGTCACATCCCGACGTACGCCCGGAAGATCCCGACCAAGACCAACTGGGACTGGTCGCAGGCGGGGGACTCGACGCGCGCCGACGATCCTCACCGCTACCTGCGCATCAAGGGAGCGTTCGTCTACGGTCACGACCTGGTGCCCGAGTACGCGTGGTTCAACCGCTCGACGAACCGGTACCTGGTCGGGGACCGCATCGACACGACGCAGGTCACGGTGATCAACCCGCCGCGTGGGGACATCCACGACGGCACCGCGAGGATCTGGCCGTTCAAGATCCACCGCGGCACGCTACCCTACGACCGCCAGTCCTCGACCCTCATCCCACCGATCCTCTCCGGGCCGGGCGGGTTCTGGCACGAGTTCGACTGGGGCAAGGCGCTGGCCCTGGGTGCGAAGGCCTCCGGGCTGCCATTCAGCGGACGCTATGGGTTCGCGAAGACGGCGATGTACTGGCCGCTCTCGCACATGGTCGCGCCGAAGGAGAAGGCGTTGAGTTGCGACGCGTGCCACGGAGATCATTCGGTCATGGACTGGAAGGCTCTCGGCTACGAAGGCGACCCGATCCAGCGGGGAGGCCGGCGATGAGACGCGCGGCCCCAAGCTCGATCGTCCTGGCCGCGCTCCTCCTGACGGTCGGCGCTTCGGTGGTGCGGGCGCACCAGGCGGAGGGCGCGGCGCCGGCAGCGCCGGCGCGCGCCGCCACCGCGGTCAACGCCATGCACCCGGAGTTCATCGTGCTCGACGCGGGCGGCCGCGCCGTCGTGAAGTCCGGTGCGCCCGCCTCGATCGAGCGCACGTGCGGAAGCTGCCACGACGCGGACTACATCAACGCGCACAACGGGCACTGGAACGCGCGGGTGCACGCCACGTGCGTGGACTGCCACCTCGAGCGCGGCACCTGGCCACCGGCGGCGGCGGCGCTGGACGCCGAGGGGCGCGTGCGCCGCGAGGGCATCCACATCGCGAGCCCGCGCGACGACAACTGCGCCACCTGCCACCAGGTGGTGCACTCGGGGCCGGACCCGCTGCGGATTCCCGACGACTTCGAGACGCCGGTCGCCGGGCGGGGAGCGCCGTCGTTCACGCGCAACACCGGGAGCATCTTCTCGGGGCAGACTCCCGCCGCGTCCTTCCTCAACCTCCGTGACAAGGCGCGGCAGGCGTATCCGTGGGACGTGCACGCGCAGCGGTTCGTCCGGTGCGTGGACTGCCACTACGCCCCGAACGATCCGATGCGCGGGGACGAGCGCCGCGCGCGCCTCGACTTCGTGGCGCACGACCCTCGCCGCATCGCGCTCTCGGAGTTCCTGCACCGGCCGGACCACCGCATGGCCGCGGCGACCTGCCGCACGTGCCACGATCCGCTCAGGGCGCACGCATTCCTGCCGTATCGCGAGCGCCATCTGGCCGTGCTCGACTGCAGGGCGTGCCACATCCCGCGCACGAGCGGCCCCGCGGCCCGCACGATCGACGAGACGGTGGTGCTCTCCGACGGCGCGCCGGTCGTGACCTACAGGGGCGTGAGCCGCGGCGAGGGCGTGTCGCTCAACGCCGCGTTCATGGCGGGTTATGAACCGCTGCTCCTGCTGCGGCCGGGCGGGTCCCCGGACGCGCGCCAGCTCGCGCCGTTCAACGCCATCGACCGCTGGTTCTGGACCTCGGCCGTGGACGGCAGGCCGGTGCCCGCGGAGATCGTGCGGCAGGCGTTCCTGGTGCAGGGGCACTACGCGCCCGCGGTCGTGGCGGCGTTCGACGCGGATCACGACGGCGTGGTCCGCGCGGGAGAGTTGCGGCTCGACTCGCCCGCGAAGGCCGAACTGGTGGGGTCTCGGCTCGCGGCGCTCGGGGTCCGCGAGCCCGTCGTCGGGCATGTGGTGTCGCTCGTGCCGCTCGATCACGGGGTCATGTCGGGGGCGCAGGTGCAACGCGATTGCGTCAGCTGTCACGCCCGCGATTCGCGACTCCGCGGCCGGCTCGCACTCGCGGACTGGACGCCGTCCGGCGCGCCGCCGGCCGGCCGGGTTGCGATCGAGGGGGCGAGCCGCGTCGACGCGGCGGCGCTGGGAGCGAAGGGCGACTCGAGCTGGATCGAGGCGGGCATTCCGGACGACGCCCCGGTATTCGTCCTCGGGCATTCGCGGAGAGCGTGGGTCGGGCGGCTCGGCTTTGCGCTGTTCCTCGCCGTCGTTGTGGCCGTCTCGGTGCACGCCGCGTTCCGCGCCCTCTCGCGCCGGCCGCACGCGGCACCCGTGGCGCCGCTGAAACGCGTCTATCTGTACTCGCTCTACGAACGCGGCTGGCACTGGCTCATGGCCATGAGCATCGTCGCGCTCATGTTCACCGGTCTGCAGATCGAGTTCGTCGGCGCGCGCGGCATGCTGCCGTTCCCGCTGGCGGTCGCGGTGCACAACTTCTTCGCAGTCGTGCTCACCGTGAACGCGTTCCTCTCGCTCTTCTATCACCTGACCACGAGCGCCATCCGCCAGTTCATCCCGGCGAAGGCCGGCCTGGCGCAGCGCGTGGTGGCCCAGGCGGAGTACTACGCCCGCGGCATCTTCCTCGGCCAGCCGCAGCCCACGCCGCAATCGGCCGCGCGCAAGCTCAATCCGCTGCAGCAACTCACGTACCTTGCGCTCCTGAACGTGCTGTTCCCGGTCCAGGTCGTGACCGGGATCCTCGTCTGGGGAGTCGCGCACGCGCCCCGGCTCGCGGATGCGATCGGCGGCCTGTCCGTGATCGCGCCGGTTCACGACCTGGGCGCGTGGCTGTTCCTGGCCTTCTTCGTCCTGCACGTCTATCTCACCACCACGGGGCACACCGTGCTCTCGCACGTCGCGTCCATGCTGCACGGTTACGGGGACGTCGAGCCCGAAGACCGTTCGCCGATCGGAGGGAGCCATGCCTAGTCCGTCGCGCAGGGCTGCGGCGTACATCAATCCGTACCTGGGCGGTGCGCTGCTCGGGGTCGTGCTGTTCCTGTCGTTCTACGTCACCGGAAACGGGCTCGGCGCTTCGGCCGCGATCAACCGGGTCCAGGTCGGCATCCTGTCCGTGTTCGATCACGCGCATGTCGATCGCATCGCGTACATGTCCGATCTTGGCGGCGGCGACCGCAGGCCGCTCGTCGACCCCTCGGTCTACATGCTGCTCGGGACGCTGCTCGGCGGGCTCGTGTCGGGACTCCTCAACGGGCGGGTGCGCGCCGAGACGCGCCGCGGTCCACGGGTCTCGGTCGCCGCGCGCTGGGCGCTGGCCTTCGTGGGCGGCGCGCTGATGATGTACGGGGCGCGCATGGCGCGCGGCTGCACGTCGGGGCAGGCGCTGAGCGGCGGCGCCGTGCTCTCGGTGGGCAGCTTCGCTTTCATGTTCGCCATCTTCGCATCCGCCTACCTGCTCGCGCTGCCGCTGCGCCGGCTCTGGAACTAGGAGCCGCCCATGGCGCCCTTCAATCTCGCTCCGCTCGCCGGCTCGTTCGGCTACTTCGCGATCTTCCTGCTGCTCGGCTTCGCCTTCGGCGTGGTGCTGGAGCTGTCGGGTTTCGGCGACTCGCGCCGGCTGGCCGCGCAGTTCTACCTGCGCGACATGACCGTGCTCAAGGTGATGTTCACGGGCATCGCCGTCGCCGCGGTGCTGATCCACCTCGCGTCCGCGTTTCAGCTGCTCGACATGAGCAGGGTGTGGATCAACCCCACCTACCTCGTGCCCGGGATCGTGGGCGGACTCATCATGGGCGTCGGGTTCATCGTCGGGGGCTTCTGTCCCGGCACCTCGCTGGTCGCGGCCGCCACGCTCAAGCTCGACGGCGTGATGTTCGTCCTGGGCGGACTCTTCGGCGCGCTGATGTTCGGGGAGACCGTGGCCGGGTTCGACGCGTGGTGGCATTCCAGCTCCATGGGCCGGTTCACGATCTCGGACTGGCTGGGCATCCCGACCGGGGTCGCCGTGCTGCTCGTCGTGCTCATGGCGATCGGCGCATTCGTCGCAGGCGAGCTGGCCGAGAAGCGCTTTGGCGGCTCACTCACGAGCGCGGACACGGACCCCGCGCGCGAAACGAGCCTCTCCGTGGGGCGGCCGAGCCTCGCGGGCGTGCGCGGCCTGCTCATGGCGGGCAGCGTCGCCGCGCTGGCCGTGGTCGTCGTGCTCAAGGGCCAGCCGAGCGTGGCCGACCGCTGGCACTGGATCGCGCCCCGGGCGGACTCGCTGGTGACGGGGCGGGCGATCTTCGTGGACCCGGCGGAGATCGTGGCTCTGCGCCGCGACCTGACCCTCTCCGTGCACATCCTCGAAGTGCGCAGCGAGGCCGACTACAACCTGTTCCACCTGGCCGGATCGAAGCGCATCTCGCTCGCCGACACGCAGGATCCCCGGGTGGTTCGCGAACTCCTCGCCGCCAGCGACAACACCATCCTGTTTCTGGCGAGCAACGGCGAGCAGGCCGCGACGGAGGCCTGGCGGCGGCTCGAGGCGCAGGGCGTGTTCAACGTCTACGTCGCCGAGGGCGGCATCAACCACTGGCTCGATGTCTACCCGCCGTTTCCGGGCGTGGCGGAGCGCGTCGCTTCCCCGGCGGGTGGCGGCAGCGAGGACGCCCTGGCCTGGCGGTTCGGAATCGCGGTGGGAGAGCGCTGCGCGTCCTCGCACCCCGACATCGCCCGGCAGGAGCCGCTCCCCGACGCCGGCTTCGCGGCGTCTGGGGCCCCGGGCGCGACCGCATGGTTCGACGGCACCAACGCATTGCCGCGCCCGTTCACGAAAAGGGTGAAGCTCCAGAGGAAGGTGACCGCCAAGGGCGGCTGCGGCTGAGGGGCCACGGCCCTCGGACGCCGTCGCATCCCGGTGGCGCGGGGGCCTTCGGCCGGAGCCGGGTCAGAGGCGCCGGACCCGATCCATGTTTGAACAAATAATCCTCAGTGTTTGGCGACTCCTGAGGTAGTGTTCCTGGATGTCGCTCCCGGTCGGAACTCGTCCCGGTCCCTGCGAGGTCGCGGCACCGCTCGGTGCCGCGGGCAGGGCCGAGGTGGACCGCGCCCGCGACCGGTGTCCCGATCGCCACGTGGCGGCCAGGGTGCTGCCGCAGCACCTCCCGGTCAGCCTAGCCCGGAGTATTCATGAGCCCGCGCGCTTCGGGCGCGGGGCGATGACGGTGACGAGCCTCAACCACCCGCGCATCTGCGCGCCGCTCGACGTGGGCCGCGAGGGAGGCACCGAGTGCCTCGTGATGGCACTGGTTGAGGGCGAGACACTGGAGGCGAGGCTCGCCCGGCCGGCGACGTGCAGCAGGAGAGCCCGATGACGCTCACGCCCGGCACGAAGCTCGGTCACTACGAAGTCGTCGCCCCGCTCGGCGCGGGCGGCATGGGCGAAGTGTTCCGCGCGAAGGATTCGCGCCTGGGGCGCGACGTCGCGATCAAGGCGCTGCCCGAGGCGTTCGCGCAGGATCCCGAGCGGCTGGCCCGCTTCGAGCGCGAGGCCAAGCTGCTCGCGTCGCTCTCGCACCCCAACGTGGCCGGCATCCATGGGCTGGAGCTGGTCGAGGGTCACCGTTACCTGGTGCTCGAGTTCGTGGAGGGCGAGACGCTGGCGGCGCGCCTGGCGCGCGGGGCGCTGTCGCTCGCGGAGGCGGTCGACGTGTGCCGGCAGGTGGCCGCCGGGGTCGAGGCCGCGCACGAGGCGGGCGTCGTGCACCGGGATCTCAAGCCGGGCAACGTCATGCTCAAGCCGGACGGCTCGGTCAAGGTGCTGGATTTCGGCCTCGCCAAGGGCGGGGCGACGCACACCTCGGCATCGTCCGACCCGAGCCTGTCGGCATCCCCAACGATGACGTACGCGGCCACCAGCGCGGGTGTGATCCTGGGCACGGCGGCGTACATGAGCCCGGAGCAGGCGCGGGGCCGGAGCGTGGACCGGCGCACGGATGTGTGGTCCTTCGGCTGCGTGCTCTACGAGTGCCTGGCCCGTCGGCAGGCGTTTCTCGGCGAGACCGTGTCGGACATGATGGCGCGGATCCTCGAGCGCGACCCGGACTGGGAGGCGCTGCCGGCGACGACCCCCGCGCGCCTGCGCCGGTTGCTCGAGCGCTGCCTGACCAAGGATGCGAAGGAGCGCCTGCAGGCCATCGGCGAGGCGCGCATCGAGCTGGCGGCGATCGCGCAGGGCGGGGCGGAGCCGAGATCGGAAAGCACACGTCTGAACTCCAGTCACCGCTC
>CAIXRL010000527.1 GCA_903921835.1 Candidatus Eiseniibacteriota bacterium
ATTCCATACCTGTATCTTATACCGCTAACCAGACTCGTGTCCACTACATTTATCGCCGCTTGGGCGCAATCGCTTCGAGCCGTAGATCCAAACGTCTCATGGCGTTAGCCGAGAATCGCCGTCCTTAGAGCGGAGTTATGGCGACTGCTTTGCAGAGACGGCGTGCGAGCGGAGTCCGCCGGGCGGGGATGGTAGACCGGCAATCGCCGCTTTCATTCGTCGCCCCCGGGAGTAGAATGCGACTCGCGAGTCATGAATGGCCGCGTGCGGCTTCCGGTGCGCTCTCCCACGATCGAGACGTGCGATCCGTGCAGCGATCCCAAGGAGCGTTCTCCGACCACCCGCCGGTTCACGCGGCCCTCTGTGACCCGTGGCCGTCCAGCATGGATCGCACGTCTCGTGCAGCCGAGGTTTCAACGGTTCGTTGACGCGCAGGCCGGAATCCGTCGGCCATCGATCGTCTCGAACGCGCCGGTAGCTGGTAACGCCAGAGCCCCACGTGATGGCTCCTCCTTCTGCGGAAGGGGCCCCCCCGCAACGCGCCCGCTCGCAGTTCTTCGCTCATCCTCCCGTCGCTCCACATTCGAGCCTCGATCCGCGCCATGTCGCTGCCAACGACCGCGGACCTCGTCGCAGGATCGAATACGCCGCGCCGCCGCGATACAGGGCGCGCGACGAACCGGTGTGCATCGTTGGACCTGCGGGGCAGGTCGGCGCACGCCACGAGTTCGGCCCGGAGTCGGCGAGCACGTGCTCACCCTCCGGGTGGGGAGATGGCAGCAGAGGGGGATCAACCCATGCGCATGCACCACACGAAGCTCGCTCTGATCGCGGGGCTCGTCATCCTGGGAGCGACGATGGCGGCGCCGGCGAGCGCCGTTTTGCCGGTCAGCTTCGGCCCGCCGGTGATCTACGCGATACCCGGCGTACAGGAGGGCGTTGCTGTGGGAGACCTCAACGGGGACGGCTGGCCCGACGTCATGGCAGTCGCCCAGGTCGGCTCTCCTGGCATCATGGCGATCCTCAACAGCGGCGGAACGCTCCACCCCGGCAGCTTCATTCCGTTCCCCGCGGGCACGGGCGGGGGGGCGACGTGCGCGCTCGGCGACCTCAACGGGGACGGCAAGCTCGATGTCGTGGCGACGAACTTCCAGAACAACACCGCCTCGGTCGCGCTCGGCAACGGGGACGGCACGTTCGGGCCGATGACGGACCTTGCCACGCCCTACGGCCCGTGGGGTTTGCTTTTGGCGGACCTGGACGGCGACGGCAAGCTCGACCTCGTGGTCGGCGGACACTTCGCCTCCGTTGTTCGCGTGTACCTCGGGCACGGCGACGGCACGTTCGGATCCGCAACCGACTTCACGGCCGGCAATGGCACCAGCTTCATGGTCGCCGGCGACTTCAACGGTGACGGCAAGCCTGACCTCGCGGTCGCGAATCGCTGGGCTGACAACGTCTCAATACTGCTCGGCAATGGTGACGGCACGTTCGGGACTCCGGCCGTCATGGCCGCGGGTACCTGGCCCTGGGGCATCGCGGCCGGCGACTTCAACGGCGATGGGAAGCTGGACTTCGCGGTGGCGAACCACTACCCGGCAGGGAGCGTGTCGGTCTACCGCGGACACGGCGACGGGTCGTTCGATCCCCAGGTCCAGTACTTCCCGGGAGGCAACACCAACCAGATCGCGAGCGGGGACTTCAACCTGGACGGGCATCTCGATCTGGCCGTTCCGCTGAGCGGCGACAACATGGCGATACTGCTCGGCGACGGAGTTGGCGGCTTTGGGACGCCGGGGATGGTACCGGAACCGACCGGGGGCTTCGCGGTGGTCGCGGACTTGAATCGCGACGGGCGGCCCGACCTGGTGACCACTATGCCCGGCCCGGTGACCGGGGTCACGGTGCTTTTCAACACCTCCGGCACCACGATCGCGGCGCAGCCGCCGGCGACGTGCATCACGCCGACGCGCTCGTGCGTCGAAGTGCCGGTGACGATCGCGAACCGGCCGGACGCGACGTCGTTGCGGGGCTACAGCGTGACGCTGCAGCTGTCGGCCAACCTCGCGCTGTGCGGGCTGCAGGCCGTGCAGGGCCCGTACCTGAGCAGCATTGGCGATACGCACTTCGAGCTGGTCGCCAACGGCGGCGGTTCGTACACCGTGGACTGCGCGATCATGGGGACGCCGTGTGGCGCCACGGCATCGTCCGGGACGTTGTTCACGCTCAACCTGGGCAGCAGCGCATCGACCGGCACCGGCACGGTGACCGTGACCAGCGTGGTGGCACGCAACTGCGCCAACGCGCCGATCGCGGGGTATGCGGGGGATCCCGCGAGCGTGACGATCGACAACGTCGTGCCCGGCGCAATCGTCGTCTCGGCCGCCCAGCGCAAGAGCGGCAACGACGGCAGCGGCATCGCGAATATCGACCTGGCATGGACCGGGACGGTGACGGTTGGCGACTCGGTGGTGATCTACCGGGCGCCGTGGGGCAACTACCCCGAGTACGACGACGTGGGCGGCGGCCTGCCGGCGGTGCCCGCGTATCCTCCCGGGGCGCCATGGACGAAGGCGGCCACGGTCGTGGGCGTGACGGCATGTGCCGACGAGCCGCCCGTGCGCGACTTCTGGTACTACGTGGCGTTCGTGAAGGACCCGTGCGACAACGTCGGAACGGTCTCGAACCGCACGGGCGGGACGCTCGACTATCACCTCGGCGACGTCAGCGACGGGGTCACGATCTGCCATGGAGACAACCTCGTGACCATCACCGACGTGACGCTGCTGGGTGCGTACTACGGGACCACGATTGCGCCCGGCGATCCCGTGGCGTGCCTGGACGTCGGGCCGACCACGGATTATTCGGTGGATGCGCAACCCACCACGGACAACCTCATTGGCTTCGAGGACCTGATGATGTTCGCACTGAACTACCATCAGGTTTCGGCGCCACAGTTCGCGGCCCATGCGGCCGCGGATCGCAACGAGGTGTGGATGGATGCGCCGGACCTCGTGCAGGCCGGCGAATCGTTCGTGGTCACGCTGCGCATGCGTGGAGCGGGTGACCTGCAGGGCCTCTCGACGCGCCTGGGCTGGGACGGCCGGGTGGCGGAACCCATGACGGTGCAGGCCGGCGATCTGGTGGCGTCCCAGGGTGGCGTGGTGTTCTCGGGTGCTCCCGGCGGCGTGGACGCGGCGGTGCTCGGACCCGGGCGCGCGATCGCTGGCGATGGCGTGCTCGCGACCGTGTCGTTCCGGGCGAAGACCGCCGGTACGCCGAACGTGACGCTCGCGTCGCTGGACGCGCGCGACGTCTCGAACCGGTCGGTGCAACTGACGAATGCGAGCTCGGCGCTGCCGCGGACGACGCAGTTCGTGCCCGCGATGCCGAACCCGTTCAAGGGCACGACGACGCTGGCGTGGTCGCTTGCCAGCGGCGGACCGGTGGAACTCGCAGTGTTCGGAGTGGACGGCCGGCGCGTGGCGACGCTGGTTCGCGAGATCCGGTCGCCGGGTAGCTACCGCCAGGTCTGGGATGGCCGCGATGCGGCGGGACAGCCGGTCCGGCCAGGGTTGTACTACGCCCGGTTGGTCACGCAAGAGGGCCGTTTCACCCGGGCGCTGGTTCTGATTCACTGACGCGCACAGGCAAGGGCGTTTCCCAGGACGGCGGCCACTCCCCCCCGGAGTGGCCGCCGCTCGCTCCTCCGGGATGCCGCGACCTGCGATGTGCGCCGACCCGGACGATTCACGAGCCGCGGGGCTGCGAGCGCGATCTGCGCGGCATCCGCCACGAAGTCACCCGGCCACTGTCCTCATCGTGTCCACGACCCGGTTCCGGCGCGGTCGATCGGTCCACTTGCGTCTGACGCACATCTCGCGCTCCCATTTCGCACTCCCGGCTTTCGCACCCCCGGCTGGCGCTTCATGAAGGGTCCGGGCTAGCCTCGCGCGCATGGCGAACGACCCTCGCTTCCCCGCCGGCTTCCTCTGGGGCGCCGCGACCTCGGCGCACCAGGTCGAGGGCGGCAACCGCCGTAACGACTGGTGGCGATTCGAGCAGAGGCCGGGCGTGGTGCGCGGCGGGCGCGGCAGCGGCGACGCGTGCGGGCACTACGGGCGCTTCGACGCGGACTTCGCGCTCGCCGCGGCGGACGGCCACAACGCGCACCGGCTCTCGCTCGAATGGAGCCGCATCGAGCCGGACCGCGGCCGCATCGACGCGTGCGCGGTCGCGCACTACCACGACGTGTTCGCGTCGCTGAAGCGCCACCGCATCGTCCCCGTAGTGACGCTCCACCACTTCACCAACCCGCTGTGGATCGCGGACGCGGGCGGCTGGGAGTCGCGCGCAACCGTGGACCGCTATGCCGACTTCGTGCGGTTCTGCGCGCGCGAGTTCGGCGGCGAGGTGGACTGGTGGTGCACGGTCAACGAACCGGAGGTGTTCGCGTTCCGCGGCTGGTCCGAGGGGATCTGGCCTCCCGGCGTACGCGACGACTCGCGCGCGCTCGAGGTGATCGCGAACCAGCTCGAGGCGCACGGGCGCGCGTTCCACGTCCTGCACGCCGAGGACCGCGCCGACGCGGACGGCGACGGCATCGCGGCGCGCGTCGGCTTCGCCAAGCACTACGTGCAGCTCGAGGCGTTGCGAGCGTGGCACCCGCTCGACCGGCTGCAGGCGCTCCTCGAGCGGCGCGTGTTCGTCGAGGCGATCGAGCAGGCAACGAGCGAAGGCGTCGTCGACCTGTCGATCCCGGGCGCCAAGCGCGTGAAGCGCGTGCTGCCCGAGCTCGAGGGCGCACTGGATTATTACGGGCTCAACTACTACACGCGCTGGCGCGTGCGCTCGTTGGCCGCGGTGCCGCACGTGGCCACGCCGGGCGCGCTGCTCAACGACCTGGGCTGGGAAGTCTGGCCCGACGGATTGCGGCGCGCGCTGCTCGCCGCGGGCCGCTTCGGCAAGCCGGTGCTGGTCACCGAGAACGGCGTCGCCGACGCGCACGACACGATCCGCCCGGGAGCGCTGCTGGCGTTCGCCGGGGCGATGCACGCCGCGATCGCGCAGGGCGTGGACGTGCGCGGCTACCTGCACTGGTCGCTGCTCGACAACTTCGAGTGGTCGGACGGCTGGCACGGGCGCTTCGGGCTCTACGCGGTGGACCCCGGCGATCCCGCGCTCACGCGCACGCGCCGGCGCTCCGCCGAGGTGCTGGCGCGGCTCGCGCGCGCCAACGCCATCACGGACGCGGTGCGCGAGGCCGCGGCGCACTGAGCAGTCGCCGCGCTGGCGCCGGACCCGGACCCATAGACAAGCGTGCTTGACACCACATGCTTCCAGGTGTAAAGTGTGCTTGTCATGGCGAACATTCGAAACCGGGTCAGGGAACTGCGCACCAAACGCGGCTGGACGCAGCAGCAGCTCGCGGATGCCTCGGGCGTGTCGCGCCAGAGCATCAACTCGATCGAGTGCAACCGCTACGTCCCGAGCCTCGAGCTGGCGCTGGCCTTCGCGCGGGTCTTCGCCTGTCCCACCGATGCGATCTTCCAGTTGGAGGGCAGACCATGATGTTCTTCAGCAAGTGGGTCGACGAGCGCTTCCTCACCCACCGCCTGCGTTCCACGAGCATCGCGGGCGTGAGCGGTGGCGTCCTCGCCGTCGCGATCTTCGAATACCGCCTCCTTTTCCAGCACGTGTGGAGCTGGGACCTGCTCGCGGTCGGCATCACGATCGCGGTGGTCAAGCTGGCGCTCATGACCTGGTACTCGTTCACCGACTGAAGTTACGTCCCGCTCGCTCCAGGAGGACCGTCATGCTGCTGCGCAACCAGATCACGAAGCACCCGCAGGCCCCGATCTCCGTGGGCATGAGCTGCATCGCGCTCGGCATCCTCTCGCTCCACTTCCTGCGCCCGGGCCCGCACCTGTCGCCCGCTCTCGCCGACGGGTTGTCGGGGCTCTGCTACGGCATCGGGATCGGCTGCCTGCTTGTGAGCATGCAGGCGCACCGCCGCGCTCGCCCGGGGCCGGACGGCAACGCGCGCCTGACGCTGACGCCCGCACGCTGACGCCCGCCGCTGGCTGTTCGCGAACCGTCCGGGCTAGACTCCTGCCAAACCCATCCGAGGAGGACTCCCGATGTGCCCAAACTGCAGGGACAAGCTGTGCAAGGTGGTCGAGCAGCCCGACGGGCGGCTGGTGTGCGAGTGCGGCAGGCATTCGTGGCCGAATGCGGCCGTCTATGGCGAGGCGTGCCGCAAGGCCAGCCTGACGGTCGGCAAGACCGTCCACACCTGGACGCAGTCGTTCTGACGCGTACGCGCTGACCTCACCCACGGGCTCCGCACGCGCGGGGCCCGTTCGCGTTCCCGCGCCTCAGGCCAGCGAAGCCAGCAGGCGCAACTCCACGGCGACGTCGTCCATCTCGACCAGGTCGGGCGCCAGACCGCGCACGCCCTGGGCGCGCGCGAACGCCGCGCCATCGGTCAGCGACACCGTGCCACCCGCGCGCAGCTCGGTCGCGATCACCGGGATGCCGCTGCGGCTCATCGCGTCCAGCACGTCGTCGGGCGAGGGCTTCATCGCGAAGCCGGCTGGGTTCACGGCGCCGACGACGAAATCCGGCTCGATGCCCCAGCTCTCCAGTGCGGTGAGCAACGAGCCCAGATTGTCGGTCTCGAAGCCCGCGAGACCTCCGAAGCGGAAACGGCCCCAGCCCAGGATGCGCTCGAAGAAGCGCGCGTTGCCCGCGGCGAGCGCGAGGTCGGTG
>CAIXRL010000528.1 GCA_903921835.1 Candidatus Eiseniibacteriota bacterium
CCGCTTCGCGCAGCAGCGCGTCGTAGCGCGCGTCCGCCCAGCCCGTGCGGTTGTTGCCGTCGCCCGAGCGCAGCGGCTCCAGGAACGTGTTGGGGTCCAGGTAGTCGCCGATCCACGACCGGCGCGCCACGGCGTAGTCCAGGTGCGTGGTCGCTTCCATGTACGACGCGAACTCCTGGTTCTCCAGCTCGACCGGCACGTGCAGCTCGCGGGTCCACATGGCCTGGATCGCCTCGGCGATGCGGCGGTGGTCCTCGCTCGTGCTGAACAGGATGGCGAAGCGTGGGAAACCGCGGCCGCCGGGAAAGCCTGCCAGCGCCAGCTCGCGGCGCGCCGCCCCGGGGTCGAAGCGCACCGCCGGCGGCGGGTCGTAGCCCGGGTAGCCGCTGGGCGCGATGCGCCCCCACGCGCGGCGCGTGCCCTTGAGCAGGTCGTGCGCGATCGCCTCGCGGTCGATCGCGAGGTTGAGCGCGCGCCGCACGTGCACGTCGTCGAACGGCCTGCGTGTGGTGTTGACGCTGTAGAAGTACGTCGCCTGGAACTCGCCCGTGGTGTAGTCGGCGTAGCCGCGCAGGCGGGGCAGGAACGGCGCCGGAATGTCGCCGCTCGGGTTCCAGTCCAGTTCCCCCGCCTTGTACAGGTTGGTGGACGTGCTCAGGTCGTCCACCGCGTAGGCGACGATGCCGTCCAGCTTCACGGACGCCGCGTCCCAGTAGCGCCGGTTGCGCGCGAACTCCATGCGCTCGCCCTGGACGTGGTGCGTCATCGTGAACGGCCCGTTGCCGACCAGGCGGCCGGGTTCGGTCCACGCGCCGCCCCAGCGCTCGATCGCGCGGCGCGGAACGGGCAGGAACGCTGTGCCGCCGGTGAGGAAGAGGAAGTACGCGGTCGGCCGGGTCAGGGTCACCACCAGCGTGCTGTCGTCGCCCGCCCGCACGCCCACGCGCGTCGAGTCGGCGATCCCGCCCTTGTTGAACGCCTCGGCGTTGGCGATTGGGTAGAGCATGCCCGCCGAGCGCGACAGCGTGGCCGGGCTCAGCGCGCGCCGCCACGCGTAGACGAAGTCGCCCGCCGTGACCGGTTCGCCGTCGCTCCACGCGAGGCCCGGCCGCAGGTGGAACGTGTACGTGAGCCCGTCGGGGGCGATCTCCCAGCGGTACGCCTGCGCCGGCCGCGGCTCGAGCGTCTGCGGATCGGGCGAGGTGAGCCCCTCGAAGATCAGCAGCGCCGCGCGTCCGTCCGGCTGGCCCGACAGCACACCGGGGTCGAGCGTCTCGGGCTCGGTGTCGTTGTTGAAGCGCAGCACGTTCGCGCGCGGCGGCGAGACGGAGCCGAAGAAGCGCTCGTCCACGGCCCCGCCGTGCGGTCGCGCGCACGAGGCGAGCGCGGCCGCGAGGGCAAGCGTGGTGGCGGAGCGAAGAGCGGTGCGGAGCGTCACGGGCCGCAAGATAGCAGAGCGCCCGCCGGCCGCCGCGCCTGCGGCGGGCATGGCGGGGACGCGACGTGCAGGCCCGCTCTGCCCGGCCCGGGACGTTCGCGGTTCCGCCGGCCGCGTGCGCGATCCGCGCGTCCCCCCGCCGGGACGCGGTTCGCGCTCCCGGCCGCCGACTCGCGTCCTAGCCCGCATTATTCAGAGCCCGCGGCCTACGAGCGCGATCTGCGCGTCATCCGGACCCACCTTCGGTGGGTACCCCGAAGCTCGACCGGCCGCTGTCCTCTTCGTGTGGACAACACGGTTCCGGGGTACCCACCGAAGGTGGGTCCGGCCGGCCGATCTTCTTGCGGCTGACGCACGTCTCGCACTCTCGGCTCGCGGTTCATGAATAGTGCGGGCTAGAACGCCGGGGGCTCGGGCGCAGCCCGCGCCGCTGCTGCCCCGAAACCGCCCGCAAACGCCGCCCGCGGCCCGATTGTCCCGCTCGGCGGGCAAATATCGCCCGGCCGGGTACCGCCGGGTGGCGCACAAGGGCCCGCGACCGTTACAGTTGAGCCCATGGTGCGTTCCCGAATGGCGGCTGCGACAGGCCGCGAACCACGAGTCCGGCTCGAGCTTCCCGCATCGGTCGGGGTCAGCGTGCCCCGGCTCGACGCCGCGGACAAGGTGACCGGCCGCGCGCTCTACCTGGACGACCTGCGCATTCCCGGTGTGCTGCACGGGCGCACCGTGCGCTCGACCATCGCGCGCGGGCGGATCCTGAAGGTGGAACTCGACCCCGCGTTCGACTGGGCGGGTTTCACGATCTGCGATCACCGCGACGTGCCCGGCGAGAACGTGGTCGCCGCGATCGAAGCGGACCAGCCGCTGCTGGCGGCCGAGTTCGTGAACCACTGCGAAGAGCCCATCCTGCTGCTGGCGCACGAGGATCCCGAACGCGCCGAGGCGGGCACGCGCGCCGTGCACATCGAGTACGAGCCGCTGCCGGCCGCGCTCACGGTCGAGGACGCGCTGGCCGGCGTCGCGCGCGTGCGCGGTGACGACAACATCTTCAAGCGCTTCCTCATCGAGCGCGGCGACCTCGACGAGGCATTCGGGAGGTCCGACCTGGTGATCGAGGGCGAGTACCGCACCGGCCACCAGGAACAGCTCTACCTCGAGAACAACGCCATGATGGCCGAGCGCACGCCCGACGGCGGGATCCACGTGCGTGGTTCGATGCAGTGCCCGTACTACGTGCACGGCGCGCTGCAGCGCACGATGGGCCTGCCCGCCGACAAGGTGCGCGTCTCGCAGACGACGACCGGCGGCGGCTTTGGCGGCAAGGAGGAGTACCCGTCGATGATCGGCGGCCACGCCGCGGTGCTGGCGTGGAAGAGCGGGCGGCCCGTGAAGATCGTCTACGGCCGCCTCGAGGATCTCTCTGCGACCACCAAGCGTCACCCATCGGTCGTGCGGGTGCGCACGGGCGTGATGCGCGACGGCACGCTGGTGGCGCTCGACGTGGACGTGATCATGGACGGTGGTGCGTACGTGACCATGACGCCGGTCGTGCTCTCGCGCGGCGCGATCCACGCGGGCGGACCGTACCGCTGGGACGCCGCGCGCATCGTGGCGCGCGGGGTGGCGACCAACACGCCGCCCAACGGCGCGTTCCGCGGGTTCGGCGCGCCGCAGACGCTGTTCGCGATCGAGTCGCACGTGAACCGCATCGCCGGGCAGCTCGGGCTCGACCCGGTCGAGATGCGGCGCCGCAACGCGGTGCGCCAGGGTGACGTCACGCCGACCGGCCAGGTGCTGCGCGAGAGCGTCGGCGCGCACGCCGTGCTCGAGCGCACCGTGAAGCGCGCGGGCTGGGCGGCCCGGCGC
>CAIXRL010000529.1 GCA_903921835.1 Candidatus Eiseniibacteriota bacterium
GTCCCCGCGGGCGAGCGCGTCGTAGCGCGCCATGGTCTCGACGCGGAGCGAGTTGTCTTCGGGTCGATGCGCGAGCCACGCACGCGACGCCTCCGCGGCGTCGCTCGGTCGTGCGGACGCGTCGAGGACCGCGATGCGACCGCGCCACGCGAACGCCGAAGCGGAGTCGCGCCGGATCGCCTCGCCGTAGGCGTCGAGCGCCGCGTTGGCCCGGCCCAGGCGTCGCTCGAGGTTCCCGAGGTTGACCCACACGGCCGCGTCCCGTGGGTCGAGCTTCGCCGCGCTCGCATACGCCGCGCGCGCATCGTCGTCGCGGTTCTGCGCCGCGAGCAGCGCGCCGAGGTCGCGCCACGCGTCGGCATCCCGCGGCTCGAGCGCGAGCGCCCGGCGCAGGGCGCGCTCGCCCTCCAGGGGCCGGCCCGCGGTCGCGTACGCGAACCCGAGCGCCTGCCACGACGCCTCGTCCGCGGGATCGGAACGCGTGAGACGCTCGAGCCGCGCGATCGCCGACGCCGTATCGCCGAGCTGCGCCCGCTCGAGCGCGAGCGCGCGATCGGCCTGGCGGTGCCCAGGGTACTTCGCGAGTTCCGCCCGGTACTCCCTCGCGGCCGCCTGGTGCTGCGCGACCGCCGTGAACAGCACTCCCATGCGGTAGTGCGCCTCGGGCAGCCACGGCACCGCCCGCACGGCGTTCCGGTAGGCCGCAATCGCGGCGGCAGCGCTGCCCTCGCGCTCGAGTGCGCGGCCGAGCGCGTACTGCTCCCGCGCGAACTGCTCGGGCGTGCGGCGAAGCGAGTCGGCGTGGCTGGCGCGGCCCGGGATGACCAGGGGCGCCGTCGCTTCGTCCACGCGGATGGTGTCGGCATGCGGAGGCACGAGCAGGGCAGGGACGTCGGCAAGCGCTGCGGGCGCGAGCAGCAGCGCGGCGAGTATGGCCAGGGCGCGGATCATGTCGGGGCGAGCCTACACGCCAGCCCCCCCGGCGCGCCAAGTCGGTGACGCCTGCGGGACCCGGGGCATGGCCGCCCGCCCGGGTCGTGAACCCGCCGCCCGGGAGCGCGATTTGGAGTCCGGTTGCCGCGGCGCGCCACCGGACCGACGCCGCCCCGCCCGCGCCCGCCTGCCGGCGGGCGGCGCCCCCCCCGGCCCCTGTGCTAGTTTGGGGTCAGCGCCATGAATCGCAACTTCACACGCCATGCGCTCTCGCTGGCCGTCGCCGCTCTCGGGCTCGTCGACCTCGCGTCCGCGCTCCTGTCGCGGCCGCCCGAGCGCCTGCTCGCCCTTCGGCACCTCGTGCCGACCGACGTGCTCGACACGAGCCGCACGTTCACGCTGCTCGCCGGGACGCTCCTGCTGCTCACGGCGAACGGCCTGCGCCGCGGCAAGCGCCGCGCGTTCGTCACCGCGCTGTTCCTGGCGGCGGTCTCGGTGCCCGTGAACCTGCTCAAGGCGTTCGATTTCGAGGAGGCGACCGTCGCGGCCGGCCTCATGTTCGTGCTCGGCGTGAATGGCGATGCGTTCACGGTGAAGAGCCGGGCGTTCACCTTCCGCGGCATGGTCGCGCCGATCCTGGCCTTCGCGCTCGCGTTCGTCGTCTACGCCGTCGCGGGCTGCTGGCTCATGGAACTGCTCTTCAGCCCGCGCGACGCCTCGCTCTCCCACGCGATCGGCGAGGCGATCTACCAGACGTTCGGCATCGGCGACCCCGTGCTCGACGTCGAGCGGCACCATTCGTTCGTGCGCTGGTACCTCGGCTCGATCAGCCTGGTCGGCATCACCGTGCTGCTCGGCTTCGCCGCCGCGGTGCTGCGCCCCGCGCGCCACCGCGGGCGGGCGCAGGCCGACGCCACGCGCGTGCGCGAGCTGATGCGCCGCTACGGCGACAGCACGCTGTCGGCGTTCGCAATCGGCGACGACGTGGACTACTTCTTCAGCGCCAACGGCCGCGCCGTGATCGCGTACCGGTTCGAATCCGACGTGCTGCTCGTGATCGGCGACCCGATTGGGCCGCGCGAGGAGATGCCGACGCTGCTCGAGGCTTTCGAACGCTTCTGTCGCGAACACGACTGGGTGTTCGGCTTCTACCAGGTCCGCCCGGAGCACCTGCGCTGGTACCGCCAGCGCGGCTGGAACGCCGTGCACATCGGCGAGGATCCCGTGCTGCGCGCCGGGCGGTTCACGCTGGAGGGCTCGGCGCTCGGCACCGTGCGCCGCCAGGTGCGCAAGCTGGAGAAGGCAGGCCTCGTGGTGCGGCACTTCGTGCCCGGCGTGAATCCGTTCGATCCCGCGCGCGATCCCGACCGGCTCGTCGACCAGCTGCGCGCCATCTCGCACGAGTGGGTCAAGGGCAAGAGCGGCGGCGAGAAGGGCTTCTGCATGGGACGCTTCGAGACCGAAGCGTTGCAGCACGTGTGGCTGGCCGTGGCGTGGGACCCGAAGGCGAAGCGCGTCGAGGCGTTCTGCACGTGGACTCCCATCTGGGCGCGTCGCGGCTGGGCGATCGACCTCATGCGGCGGCACCGCAACGCTCCCACCGGCGCGATGGAGCTGCTGGTGGTGAACAGCGTGTTGAATGCCCGCGAGCGCGGCGACGAACTGCTCTCGCTCTCGCTGTCCGCGCTCGTCAAGGTCACGGCCCCGCGTGGCGATGCCACCGAACCCACCGTGACCGAGGACCCGGCGCGCGCGTTCCTCATCCAGCGGCTGAGCCGCTTCTACGACTTCCAGGGCCTGTTCCGCTGGAAGCGGAAGTTCAATCCCGATTTCGAGGACCGCTACCTCATCTATCCGAGCACGCTGGCGCTGCCGCGCATCGCGCTCGCGCTGGTGCGCGCGCAGAGCCCGGGCGGGCTCTGGTCCTACATGCGACGGGAGGAAGAAGCCACGCACAGCGAGCCCCCCGCGGGCATTTCCTCCGACACGGCCACGGGAGACGCCGCCTGATCGGAATCGAACGGCCGCGCGAGCCGTCGCGCGGTTCGATGGCCGTGCCGCGCGCTGCCCGCTGCAGCCCCGCCACACGCCGCCCCGGCGCCGTGCGGGAAGCGGCGCCTCGTGCGATAGTGGCGTCATGCTGCGCCGCCTCGCATTCCTTCTCCTCGCACTCGCCCTGGCCGCTCCCGCGGTCGCGGGCGGCCGCGTCGAGTTCCGCAGCTTTCGCCCGCCGTCGCTTGGTGGTGCGGAGAAGGACTGCCGCGTCTACTTTCCGGCTTCGTACGACAGCCCGGAGTCGCGCCAACGCCGCTACCCGGTGATCGTGTTCCTGCACGGCTGGCCCGGCAGCGAGGGCAACTGGCCGGGGCAGGGTCATGCGCTCGAGACGCTCGACCAGATGGGCGCGTCCGGCGATATCCCCGAGGTGATCGCGCTCTTCCCCGACGGCGGCGGCACCGGGATCCTGGGCCGCTCGGTCTGGGTGAATGCCGCGGGCGGCAGGTCGAACATCGAGGACTACGTCGCGCACGACCTCGTCGCCTGGGCCGACAGCACGCTGCGCACGCGGCCCGGAGCGCGCTGGCGCGGCGCGATCGGGCTCTCGGACGGTGCCACCGCGGCGATGAACTTCGTGCTCCGCCACCCGGACGTATTCGGCGCGTGCGGCGCGCACAGCGGTGACTTTCGGCTGCGCAAGGACGTCAGCAGCGGCCACGTCTTCGGCGACGAGCCCGGAGCCACGCGACTGCGCGCCGAGTACAGCCCGCTCGAGTACCTGCCCCGCGTCGCGGCCACAGCGAAGGAGAGCGTCCTCTACTTCGATTGTGGTGCGGACGACGAGTCCATCTCGGACAATCGGGAACTGGACCGGTTGATGACCCGCTACGGCGTGCCGCACGTGTTCCGCGAGTTCTCCGGCAATCACAACTGGGGCTACTGGCGGAATCACCTGCACGACTCCCTGCGCGCGGTCACTGCGGGGATGCGCTAGCCCGGATCATTCATGAGCCGCCAGCCGAGAGTGCGAGATGCGCCTCAGCCGCAAGAGGATCGGCCGGCCGGACCCACCTTCGGCGGGTACCCCGGACCCGTGTTGTCCACGCGATGAGGACGGCGGCCGGTCGAGCTTCGGGGTACCCACCGAAGGTGGGTCCGGATGACGCGCAGATCGCGCTCGCAGGCGGCGGTCTCATGAATGATCCGGGCTGGCGCATGTTCTGGGTTTCCGCCTCTCTGCTCATGCTCGCCGCCGCA